>NZ_JBDZDI010000013.1:0-140803 GCF_040044975.1 Gordonia oleivorans | reverse complement strand
CACCCGGATGTCGTTGCTGAACATCGTGGACCGCTCGATTCCGGCTGAGCGGTTGATCGAGGAGTTGGAGAAGACGTTCGCGATCTGGGGTGGCCCGCCGATGGTGCTGCGCATGGACAACGGGCCCGAGTTCATCTCAGAAGCCCTCCAGGCGTTCTGTGCAGGGTCGGTCGGGATCTCCTACATTCCGCCCGGCACGCCATGGAACAACGGGTTCATCGAGTCGTTCAACAACCGGTTGCGCGACGAATGCCTGAACCGCAACTGCTGGCCCACCCTGCTCGAGGCCCGCGTAGTCATCGACGACTTCAAGGATGACCACAACCACCGACACCGCCACTCAGCGCTGGGCTACCAGACCCCGGCCGAGTACGCTGCCGGATGCACCCACCAACATCACCCCGTGGCCTGCGAGATCGACTGACGATCACAACAAGGAACTGGCTCTAGAACTGCCTGGACCGGTTATCGGGGACCTGCCACGAGTTCACCGATTCGGCCAGGGCATTGTCGAAACTGTCCCCGACACTGCCGATAGAGGCCGTGGCAGGTCCCCGGTAACCGGTCCAGTCAGTTCTAGAGCCAGTTCCTTCTTGCAGTCGATCAGTCGATCTCGCAGGCCACGGGGTGATGTTGGTGGGTGCATCCGGCAGCGTACTCGGCCGGGGTCTGGTAGCCCAGCGCTGAGTGGCGGTGTCGGTGGTTGTGGTCATCCTTGAAGTCGTCGATGACTACGCGGGCCTCGAGCAGGGTGGGCCAGCAGTTGCGGTTCAGGCATTCGTCGCGCAACCGGTTGTTGAACGACTCGATGAACCCGTTGTTCCATGGCGTGCCGGGCGGAATGTAGGAGATCCCGACCGACCCTGCACAGAACGCCTGGAGGGCTTCTGAGATGAACTCGGGCCCGTTGTCCATGCGCAGCACCATCGGCGGGCCACCCCAGATCGCGAACGTCTTCTCCAACTCCTCGATCAACCGCTCAGCCGGAATCGAGCGGTCCACGATGTTCAGCAACGACATCCGGGTGTGCTCATCGACCATGGACGCGATCTTGATCTTCTTCCCATCCACGGTGGAATCGAACTGAAAGTCCAATGCCCACACCACTTTCGGCGCGTCCGCGACAACGACCGGCACCGAGGACTGCCCCGCCCGTTTACGGCGCGGAGCGCGCCGCACCTGCAGGCCTTCCTCCTTCCACAACCGGTGAATCTTCTTCTTGTTCACCTCGATGCCGTCGTCGAACCGTAGATGCGCCCACGCCCGACGAAACCCATGCCGGGGATGTGTGCGGGCGTAGGTACGCAGTTGCTCACGCAAAGCCGCGTCCGGGTCGGCCGGTGTCTGCGCTAACGGCAGCTGCCGATAGGCTGAGCGGGAAAGCCCAACCACCTTGCACGCCATACGTTCTGACATGTTCTTGACATCTTTGAGCATGTCGATCGCAGCGCGTTTGGCGGCCGGGCTCAGAATTTTCCCCGGGCGATCTCCCGCAGCGCGTCCTTCTCCAACTCCGCATCAGCGAGCAACCGCTTGAGCCGGCTGTTCTGCTCACGCAACTCCTTGAGCTCTTTCGCCGCGTCGGCATCCATCCCGCCGTACTGGCGCCGCCAGTTATACAACGTCGCCGCCGACACCTCCAGATCGGCGGCGATCTCCTCGCCGGTCTTACCCTCCGCGGCCAACTCGTCAGCCCGGCGCAACTTGCGCACGATGTCCTCGGCCGAGTGACGCTTCCGTCCTGCCATGATCCCTATCGTCCCTTCTCCGCCCTCATCAGGGCAATCAGGACTCTAGAACAGCCCGGACCGGTTCACGGGGGACACGCCAGCCGCGATCCCGTCCTCGGCCAATCGCTGCCCGAACACGATGGCAGTGTACTGCGATCCGGCGTCGCTGTGATGGACCAGTTTGCTCAAATCGACTACCCCGCAACGCTTTCTGCAATAGATCGCATTGCTGATCGCATCGGTCACCAAGTTCACCGTCATCTCCGTAGCCACCTTCCAACCGACGATCTTGCGGGCGAACACGTCAGTCACGAATGCCGTGTAGACCCAACCGGATTCGGTGCGGCAGTAGGTGAAATCGGCCACCCACAGGCGGTTAGGTGCCGCGGCATAGAACTGCCGGTCGACCAGATCCGTCGGCCGCTTGGCCGCCGCGTCGGGGATGGTCGTGCGCACCCGCTTCTTCTTGATCGCGCCGTGCCATCCCATCTCCCGCATGACCCGCTCAACCGTGCACCGAGCAACATCTAATCCGGTGCCACGCAGCATTATCCACGTCTTTCGTGTACCCAGAACGCGGGTCAGGGGTTTGTTCTTGCGGAGCATGAAGATCGCATCGATGACCTGCGCGTCGGTGAGCATCCGCACGCTCGGCCCGCGGTTGATGTGGTCGTAGTATGTGGACGGGGCGATGCGCCAGCCGTGCTCAGAGAGCACAGTGCACATCGAATCGACTCCCCAGATAAGACCATCCGCACCCACCCGGTGTCCCTGGTAGGTGCGGATGAAGTCCACAATTACCGGTGTGGCCGGTCGATTTCGGCCGCAAAGAAAGCCGACGCCGCCTTCAGGATCCCGTTGGCCCGTTTGAGTTCGGCGACCTCCTGTTTGAGCCTGCGGATCTCCTCGTTGTCGGCCTTCGCGGTGGCGCCCTCAGCATCGGCGGCCGGGGCCTTACGAACCCACTGGCGGACAGTTTCCGCCGAGGTCACCCCCAGCAGATCCGCGGTCTTGCGCATCGCCGGCCACTCCGCCGACCCTTGCGCCACCAACTGGGCCACCATATCCACGGCGTCTCGCTTCAACTCAGCCGAGTACCGCTTCGATCCTGCTGCCATAGGTTTCATCCTCCCTTGAGAGGAGCCCTCCGGAAACCCCGGGACGGATCATACCTCGTTCGGCGTCTCGACGATCTACCTCGCGGCGGCAGTGCGCGACAACACGCACAGTCCGGACGAAGCGTCTGTGATTGGAACCGAGCACGAACCGGGCAAAGTCCTTGCAGCCCGGCGAAATCTCACCGAGGCAGGGCTTGTGGACTACGTGGACCTACGCGAGGGAGATCTGCGTGACACGCTCGTCGGCCTGACAGGGCCCATCGATTTCATGCTCGTCGACATCTGGGTACCGATGGCGTTGCCCGCGTTGAAGCTGGTGACTCCGCACCTACGTTCTGGGGCGATTGTGTTGTGCGACAATGTCGTCGGTGCTTCTAAAGAGTACAGAGAGTACCTAGAGTTTGTGCGCGACCCAACCGGGTCATTCGTGTCTGTCACCATACCCGGGCAGGGTGGGACAGAGATCTCCATGAAGCGGTAGTGAACGTCCCCGGGTTTGGTGCACACCTCTGTGCGAGGGAAAGTTGGCATCATCCCGAAGATGTACGACGAGGCGACTCGGGCCAAGGCTGTGCGGTTGTTGACCGAGCATCGTGGGGAGTATCCGAGCGAGACGCGGCTATTACGGCCACGGCACAACGTCTCAAGCTCAACACCGAGACACTGCGCAAGTGGGTGCGCCAGCACGAGGTTGATGAAGGCAAGACGCCGGGTGTGACACGCGAGGAGACCGCTGAGATGCGCGCGCTGAAACGCAAAGTCGCAGAGCTGGAGGAAACCGCCGAAATCCTCAAGGCGGCAACGACTTTCTTCGCGCGGGAGAGCAGCCAGCGACACCGGTAGTGTGTGCGTTCGTCACCGAGCATCGGGCTCGGTTCAGGGTCGCTCAGATCTGTCGCGTGCTCCCCGAGCACGGCGCGCCGATCTCCCCGAGAACCTTCTACGCACGGCTGGCGCGTCCAGTGTCAAAACGGGCGCTGTGGGACACCACGATCACCGAAGTGCTGGCCGGCTACTACGACGACAAGGACGGAAAACGTCGCCCAGAATCGCTCTACGGGGCGGTGAAGATGTGGGCTCACCTGCAGCGTGACGGCATTCCGGTGGCCCGGTGCACAGTGGAACGCTTGATGCGCGCCAACGGCTGGCATGGGGTCACCCGCCGCGAGAAGGTGCGCACCACCATCGCGGATCCGTCGGCTCCGCGGACAGTGGACTTGGTCGAACGCCAGTTCCGGGAGGCCGCACCGAACGTGCTGGTCGTCGCCGATTTCACCTACGTGGCACCGGCCAGCGGGGTGTTTGTGTACGTGGCGTTCGTGATCGACGCGTTCGCCGGGCGGATCGTCGGCTGGGAATGCGCTGCGACCAAGACCGACTGGTTTGTTCGGACCGCGATCTGCCATGCCGCCCAGCTCCGCAATCGTGAAGACAATACCATGTCGGGCAGCACAATTCACCACTCCGATGCTGGCTCACAGTACACGTCGGTGCGGTGGGGAGAGACCCCTGGAGCTTTCGGGGCTGATCCCATCGATCGGTACGGTTGGTGACGCCTACGACAATGCGCTCGCCGAGACGACGATCGGTTTGTTCAAAACCCAAGAGGTACACGATGATTCGCCGTTTCCTACTGGTCGCTGTCCGGGTTTGGGGACGTCGAGCACCTGGCCGCGGTGTGGGTCGGCTGGTACAACACCAGCCGGCTCATGCACCGACTCGGGCGCATCCCACCGATCGAGGCCGAGCCGAACTACTACACTCAACGTGCCGCCGCAGTCGTGGAGCACACCAGTAACCAGGCGTGCACCAAACCCGGGGCGATTCACGCAGCCTGTGCTGGTCCTGGTTGTCAAAGGTCGCAACATTGATTTCTGCGGGCACCGGCTGTGAACTGCAGTGATGGTCCGTACTTTGACACAGGGGTCTGGTGGCGGATGGTTTTGATCATCTATCGCGGGGTTTTATCAATCTTCGCCAGGTCTCCACAGTCGCAGCGCCGTCTGTGTGCCGGTGAATGTGAGAAGTACCGCGTGACACCGAGGTTGGCGTATACGACAAACAGCTCGGGCGCGAAACGGCGCGTCGTTCGGTTGTACCACCTTGCCGAACCGAGGGGGATTCGACTCATCACGATACCCACAGGAATAGTGTTGGCACACAACACCATTGCGACGTACCGGGGCCAACCCGGGGCCGGACTGTCGTATGAGATCCCGCTGCGATACCGACGATGCCGAAGAGTGGGACAAATCCGGCCATCGCGTACCGAAAAATCGGCTTGCGAATCGCCAGCTCGTCGAGTAATTCCCGTTGCTCTCTGGCCCGAGCGGCGGCTCTGCAGGCTTTGGCTCCAATGTACTGATAATTCGTCCAAATACAGCGGCTTGCGAACCTCGAGATATCGAGGTTCGCCGGCCCCGACGGCATGCTCGCCTACCCGTCGGAACCCGCCGGGCCCATCTGTCCGCGAACCGCGGCAAGCCACGCCCGGTAGTCGTCGTAGATCGTGGTCAATGCGCCGGCGGGCCAGTCGGCGGGCAGGAACTCCTCGGGCAACAGTGGATCGGTCTGCAGGTGGTGGACCGCGGCGACCATCGTTTTGAAGCGGGTCGGTTCATCGCCGACTGCGTCGAACGCGTCGAGGTAGCCGTGGCCGCGCGCCGCCCATGAAGCCAGATCCCACAGCTGTGCCACCAGGGTGGCGGCGTCGGACAGTGGTACGGCCTCGAAGCAGGTGGTGACCTCGTTCAGGCGGTGCGGCCACGGTCGGCGGAGGTTGGCCGGCCGGGTCCAGACGCCCTCGCGTAGCTCGGCGACCCGCTGGCGTCGCATGTCGCGGCGCAGCGCGACGCGGTCGGTGGCGCTGCGTCCGGTGGTGGTGACGATCGCCATCTCCCAGGTTCGGTCCCACACCTTCTTCTCGGGGGGCTCGACGTCTCGTTGTCGCTGGGCAAGTCGGTCCGACAGTGTGTATACGGCGTCGTGGCGGGTGAGGTCCCCACTGGCTGTCATCCGGGTCAATGCCACCCGGGTGGTGGATTCGGCGATACCGAAAAGTTCCATCGCCCTGACGATCTCGCGGCCGCTCAGCGTGGGCGGGTGCGCGCCGAGGAGCAGGCTCAGCACCGCTGAGCGTGCGGACACCGGGGGTACGAGCGGACTTTTCATCGGAGTCGCAGAGTACACCGAACCGCGTATTACAGTCTTGAATCGGGTGACGTTGTCATGTAATTTCCGCGTATGGAAAAGCTGACCCGCGACGGTGACGTACTCAGCTGCGACCTCGGTGACGGCGAGAGCCGACTGGACATCGATCTCGTCGCCGCCTTGCAGTCGATGCTCGACTCCAACGGCCTCGATCCCGCGTCGTTTCTTTCTGTCGGGTACCTCGATCCGGCCGTTCGTTCCCATCTTCGGGGACCCGCGCACATCTGAGGTACCGACCGCATCGGGACGACATGTCAGCGCCGCCATGGGACCGCACCACTGAAGGAGACACATGGCCACACATGAAGTGACCAATCAGGTACCGGCCCTCGTCGACATGAACGCCGCCGACGTACCGGTGATCGTCGATGCGCTGCGTCGCCATGAGGTGGATGACGATGCTGTCGAAGAGATTCGTGAGCTCGGCGCATTCGCCGGCACCGCCGAAGCCCTCGAACTCGGTGACCTCGCCGAGGCACATCCGCCACAACTGCACACCCACGACCGATACGGCCACCGGATCGACGAGGTCGTCTACGACCCCGCCTACCACCGGCTGATGGACCATGCCGTCCGCGCGGGATTGCACGGTGCGCCGTGGGCCGACTCCCGGTCGCACGCCCACCTGATCCGGGCAGCGAAGTTCAGTGTCTGGGGTCATGTGGATGCGGGTCACGGCTGTCCGATCTCGATGACCTACGCGGTGGTCCCCGCCCTGCGTGCAGCGCCAGACCTGGCCGCCATCTATGAACCGCTGCTGTGCGCCCGCGAGTACCAGCCGGCGCTGGAAATCCCGTCGAGCAAACGGGGCCTCCTGGCCGGGATGTCGATGACCGAGAAGCAAGGCGGGTCCGACGTTCGCACCAACACCACCACTGCGGTGCCGAAAGCCGTTGGCACATACCGCATCACCGGCCACAAGTGGTTCACCTCGGCACCCATGTCGGACCTGTTCCTGACGCTCGCGCAGGCACCGGCCGGGCTGACGTGTTTCCTCGTCCCTCGCGTGCTACCCGACGGAACACGCAATACCTCTGCGCTGCAACGACTCAAGGACAAGCTCGGTAATCACTCCAATGCCAGCAGCGAGGTCGAGTACGACGACACCGTCGCATGGCGGGTGGGCGACGAAGGTCGCGGCGTCAAGACCATCGTCGAGATGGTCAACCTGACCCGCCTCGACTGCGTCATCGGTACCGCGACGGCCATGCGTAGTGGTGCCGCCCAGGCGGCGCATCACGCCGCGCACCGGAGGGCGTTCGGAGCCCGCCTGTCCGACCAGCCGCTGATGCGCAACGTCCTCGCCGACCTCGCCGTCGAGGCGGAGGCCGCGACCACGGTGGCACTGTGGCTCGCCGACCTCACCGACCGCGCCACCTCCGGTGATCCGGCGGCTGCGCTGTTGCGGCGGATCGCCCTGGCGGTGACCAAGTACCACGTCTGCAAGCGCGGCCCGATCCACGCCGCAGAGGCCCTGGAATGCCTGGGCGGCAACGGTTATGTCGAAGAGTCGCGGATGCCGCGGCTGTACCGCGAGGCTCCGCTGCTGTCGATCTGGGAGGGCTCGGGCAACGTTGCGGCACTCGATGTGCTGCGTGCGATGGCCCATCAACCGGAAACGCTCGGTGTCTTCCTCGACGAGGTCAACGCCGCTGCCGGGTCGGATCCCTACCTGGATCGCTCGATCGCTGCGCTGAAACAAACGTTCGCCGATACCGACGTCACCGATCTGGACGCGCTCCAGTTCGGCGCGCGGCGGACCGTCGGCGCGATGGCGGCCGTGTTGCAGGGATCTCTGCTCGTCCGCTTCGGTGCTCAGTCGGTCGCCGACGTCTTCACCGCCACTCGCCTCGGTGGTGACCGGGGAGACGTCCTCGGCACTCTTCCCGCCGGATCGGACACACGGACCATCATCGAACGCATCACTCCGGAGATCGGAGCCCCCCGATGACCACTCCTGCCGACCACTCCGCCGCATGGCGCGAATCTCTCTCGGAGGCACCGCAGTTCAGCGACCGTCTGTCCGATGACTCGGGCCCGGTCGAGTACCCCACCCTGACCTACGAGGTGACCGGACGGATCGCCCGGATCACGTTCAATCGTCCCGAGCGCGGGAACGCGATCACCGCCGACACACCGATCGATCTGGCCGCGGCCGTCGAACGTGCGGATCTGGATCCACGGGTGCACGTCATCGTGGTTTCCGGGCGGGGCAAGGGATTCTGCGGCGGCTATGACCTGTCGATCTTCGCCGAGCACGGCGATCGACCGGAGGATCGCGCCGATGTCACCGGCACCGTCCTCGACCCCGTCGTCCAGGCGCGCAACCACGATCCGGCCGGTACCTGGGACCCGATGATCGACTACCAGATGATGAGCAGGTTCAACCGCGGCTTCGCAAGCCTGCTGCACGCGAACAAGCCGACCGTCGCGAAACTCCACGGGTTCGCGATCGCCGGCGGTACCGACATTGCGTTGTTTGCCGACCAGATCATCGCCGCGGACGACACCCGGATCGGTTATCCCCCCACCCGGGTGTGGGGTGTACCGGCCGCAGGCATGTGGGCACATCGGGTCGGTGATCAACGCGCCAAGCGACTCCTGCTCACCGGGGACAGCATCACCGGTGCCCAGGCTGCCGAATGGGGACTCGCGGTGGAAGCACCCCCTGCGGAGCGGCTCGACGAACGCACCGAAGACCTGCTGGCCCGCATCGCGAACATGCCGATCAACCAGCTCATCATGACCAAGCTCGCCCTCAACAGCGCGCTCATGGCCCAGGGCGTCGGGAACTCGGCGATGATCAGCACCGTGTTCGACGGGATCTCCCGCCACACCCGTGAGGGCTATGCCTTCCAACAGCGTGCCGCGACAACGGGATTCCGTAACGCGGTCGCCGAGCGCGACGGCCCCTTCGGAGACGCCAAACGATGACTGGACGAACGAGCAGGAGATTCCGATGACGTCACAGACACCCGGCACCGATCGTGTCCTCGTTCGGCAGGACCGTCCGGTGACCATCGTCAGTATCAACCGCCCCGCCGTGCGCAATGCGGTGGATCGGCGGACCGCCGAGGAACTCGCGGATGCGTTCCGTGCCTTCGACGCCGATCCCGACGCGTCGGTTGCCGTGCTGACCGGGGAGGGCGGAACCTTCTGCGCCGGAGCCGATCTGAAGGCGGTTGCGGCGGGCGACCCAAATCGATTCGCCCCGGATGGTGATGCCCCGATGGGGATTTCGCGGCTTCGGCTGTCCAAACCGGTCATCGCCGCGATCAGCGGACATGCCGTCGCCGGCGGCTTGGAGTTGGCATTGTGGGCCGACCTGAGGGTCGCGGACGAGGACGCCGTGCTCGGGGTCTTCTGCCGACGATGGGGTGTCCCGCTCATCGACGGCGGGACGGTCCGGCTACCCCGCCTGATCGGGATGGGCCACGCCATGGACCTGATCCTGACCGGTCGTGCAGTATCGGCCACCGAGGCGCGAAACATGGGACTGATCAATCGGATTGCGCCTACCGGCGCTGCGCTCGACCACGCCGTCGCACTGGCCCGTGAACTGGCACGCTTCCCGCAGACATGTATGCGTCACGACCGGCTGTCCGCACTCGAGCAAGAGGGACTCACCGAAACCGACGCCATGGCCAACGAACACGCGCACGGGGCGATCTCCTTGATGGCCGACACCATGACCGGCGCGGCAACCTTCGCCCGGGGAGCAGGCCGACACGGCAGTTTCGACGATCTGTCCGGTGAGCCGCGGTGAATAGGGCCTACGGCCGGGTAACGCGCAGTTCGTCCAACATCACTGCCCACCGTTCGCATACCGCCTCGCGACGGCGTGAGTCGTCGTTGAGCATTGCGGCGAGTCCGTCAACGGAAAAGAGTTCCGGAAGCTGAATTCGGTCCTGCGGTGCCGGGGCCGAATCCTGCAGTCGACACCGGATATCTCGCTCACCCCCAATCTGCCGAAGTTCTTCCTCGCCGCCTCGAGCCGATTCCGCGGCAGGCGTCTCAAAGTGTCGTTGATCGCGGCCGCCGACTCCAAGGCGTACCCGCCGCTGGTCTACTTCATATGTATGGCGCACCGATTCTGAACCGGTTGCCCGGCAGCGACTTTCAGTGGCAGCATCTCCCGGTCCCGTTCACGGTGTACGCCGACGGGATCGACCTGGTCGTGTTCGAGGAGTTCGGCTCCGAGGCCGGTCGCCGAGTACGGCGGTTTGCGCCGCATGATCAACCGTGATGTCGGTGCCGTCGTGGCCACCAGCGTCAACGGCGCGGTCGTTTACCGCGACGGAGAGTTCGGCGGCGGTCTGAGAGAGTCGTGGGGCCGGTCCGATCCCTTGCCGCCGTGTGGCACCGGCATAACTCGTGGGAGCGTGGCTCAGAAGTCGCTCGGCCACGTCCCACGCAGTAGCGTCACCATCATGAGCATCGCCGTCCCCGCAGTGCGCGCACGGAACAGATGACGGCCCGGAGATGACCGTCGAGCGTTTCGCCCGAGGTCCGGTGTGGGCGGCCGCGGTCGCCCAGGGTGTGCTGCTGACGGTGAGCTCGGCGGGCTACGACTACCAGCGCGACGAGCTCTATTACCGCATGCTCCAACCCGCCTGGGGCTACGTCGACCAACCGCCGCTCACGCCGGCGATCGCACGGCTGACCCTGCACCTCGCCGATGCGCAATGGGCGCTGCGCATTCCCGCGACGCTGGCGTCGGCACTGTCGGTCGTCGTCGTGGCGATGATCACCTGGCGGCTGGGTGGCGACCGCACCGCCCAGTGCCTGGCTGCGTGGGGTTACGCCACCGCGACGATGCCGCTGATGCTCGGCCACGTCTTGTTCACCTCGACGATCGATCTGCTCCTGATCTCCTCGGCGGTGTACGCCCTGCTGGTGGCGGTGCAGGGTCATCACCGCTGGTGGGTGGCGACCGGTCTGATCGTGGGTCTGACCACCTACAACCGGTGGTTGATCGTGATCGTGATCGGCGGACTGGTCTTCGGGTTGCTTCTGCTGGGTCCGCGGCGCGCCTTCGGGACACCGTGGCCCTATGTCGGCGGCGTCGTCGCGGTGATCGTGGGCCTGCCGAATCTGCTCTACCAGGCTCATCACGGATGGCCGCAGCTCGAGATGGGTTCGGCCCTCGGCGCGGAGAACGCCTCGAGTGTGCGCAGCGGTTTCGTCCTGATGCTGGTCGTGATGCTCGGGCCGCCACTGGTGGTGGTTTGGGGCACCGGCGTCGTCTGGCTGCTGCGCGCCGATCGGCGCACCGTCGACGGCTGGCTCGCTGTCGGTTGTGCCGTCGTGTGGGTGTTCACTTTTGTCGGCGGTGCTCAGCCGCACTATCCGGTGCACCTGATGTCGGTGATGTATGCCGCCGGTTGCGTTCCGGTCGCGAGGTGGCTGTCGGGACATCGTGGGCGACAACGGCTGGTGCTCTGCGTCGTCGCGATCAATGCCGCCGTGTCGATCGTGCTGGCGTTGCCGGTCATCCCGCTGCGCGTCGTCGGTCGCACGCCCGTGGTGGACGCAGGTCCGTTGGTTGCCGACCAGATCGGATGGTCCCAGTACGTCGCGCAGATCGCCCGGATTCACCAGGACCTGCCTGAGCCGCGACCACCGATCCTGGCGTCGAACTATGGTGAGGCCGGAGCGCTGGCCCGCTACGGCCCCGCGTTCGGCCTGCCGGCCACGTATTCCGCTCACAACGCGCTCTACGACCAGCGGCGCCTACCCGACGACACCGACGCTGTCCTGGTCGTCGGAGGTCAACTCGGGAGGGCCACAAATCTTTTCGGGTCGTGCACTGGTCTTGCCACACTCGACAACGGGCTCGGCGTCGACAACGAGGAACAGGGCATGCCCGTCGCTCTCTGCGAGCATCCGCATGACCCCGAACACTTGTGGCGGGCCCTTCGTCACCTGGACTGACTGCAAACGGTTCCCCTGTCCCGCAGGACCAGATACCGTCGACGTATCCAGGGACCATCGATCACGGAGACGGCGACATGGATACTCAAGCCGCAATGCCGTCGCTGACGGCGGCACGGATCGATGTCCGCCGTCACGATGCGGTGATCTTCGGGATCGACGGGGCCATCTTTGATTCCTCTGCACAGGAACAACTTTCGCCCGATTATGTTACTGAACTCGCCCGTCGGTTGCGTGGCGCGGGAATCGCCGTGGCGAATGTCGTCGTCGAAAAGAACGAAGCAGCAGCAGAAATTGTTGACCCGCTCCTCGACGCGGTGCATGGCCTCGGCGTGTTCCCGGGGCGTGCGGTTCTCGTCGATGCGACGGTGTCGGGTGTCAGTGCCGGTGCCCGGGTCGGCTTCGACCTGATCATCGGGATCCACCGGAATGCCACCGACGCGGAGGCGTTGCGGCGCCGTGGCGCGGATGCGGTGATCGACGACCTGACCCAGATCGAGGTCCGATCCGGGTTCGACCGAGTGTCACAGATCCCCGAGGCGCTCGCCTCCCGCTATCAGTTGACCGCGAGGATTCGCGACCGAACCCCCGTGGTTGTCGTGGATCTCGGCGGCATCATCGCGTCGGCCGACCGCACGTCGGCGACACCGGGGGATACTCTCGAGTTGGTCGACGGTGTGCGCGAACAGATCATTAGGGTGGCGGCGGTCTGCCCGGTGGCGGTGATCGGTGGCGGGGATGCGGACGCCTTGCGCGCCCAGGTCGACGTCGCGGGTATCTGGTACGCCGGCAGTGACGGCCGGCACGTGCTCGGACCGGACGGCACACACCGTGCCGATGATGTCGCACCGACCGAATACTGGGATCGTGCCCGCGCTGTGCAGCGACTGCTGGTCGACCTCGGCGACGGCGGCACCCCACTTCCGATCTATGTTGGCACGGGCCTCGTCGACGAGGCGGCCTTCGACGCGCTGCCGGAGGACTCGATCGGCATCGTCGTGCGCTCAGCTGACGGGGACCGTTACTCGGCCGCCGAATTCTCTGTCGCCGACCCCGAAGATGTTCGTGAGTTGTTGCAGCGTCTCGCCGACCTTCTGGGCTCCGCCGCGGACCGCGCCGCCGCACCCGACGATCCATGGACACTGGTATACGACTCGTACGATCCGGCCACCGAGATGCTACGGGAGTCATTGTGCAGTATCGGTAATGGAGTCTTTGCCACCCGGGGAGCCACGCCGGACTCCCGTGCCGGCGACATCCACTACCCCGGCACCTACGCGGCCGGCATCTTCAACCGGCTCGACGACCGCATCGACGGCCACACCATCGACAACGAGAGCATGGTGAACCTGCCGAACTGGCTGCCCGTGACGTTTCGTGTCGACGGCGGTGACTGGTTCGACATCGACTCCGCCGAGTTGCTCGACTACCGGCAGGTCCTCGACATCCGTCGCGCCATCCTCGCTCGGCGATTCCGCGTCCGCGACGCTGCCGGACGCGTCACCGAGGTCGCCGAAAGACGATTTGTGGCAATGCATCTCCCGCATGCGTGCGCACTGGAGGCGACGATCATCCCGCACGGATGGTCGGGCCGGGTCGAATTCCGGTCGCTTCTCGACGGTGCGGTCACCAACTCGCTGGTTCCCCGCTATCGGGATCTCGCGAGCACCCACCTCGAGGCGGTGCGCGCCACAGGACTGAGCACTGATTGCGTGCTGCTGTCGGTGCAGACCAACCAGTCGCGCGTGACGGTGGCCATGGCGGCTCGAAACATGCTGTGGCGCAACCGTGACACGCAGACCGGTGAGTACGACCTGGTGCGCGAGACCGACGGTGACGACGAGCGCATCGGGCACCTCATCACGGTGGATGCCCACGACGGCGAGCCACTCACGCTGGAGAAGATGGTGACGGTGTTCACCGGTCGTGACCCGGCGATCTCCGAGCCATCCGACGAAGCCGCCCGCTGGCTCAATCGACTGGGGCGTTTCGACGACCTGCTGGACGGTCACGTCCTGCGCTGGGGCACTCTCTGGGACCGGTTCGACATCGCCTTCGAAGGCCGCACCGACGTGCTGCGCATCGTCCGCTTCCACCTGCTGCACGTGCTGCAGACGTTGTCCCCCAACACCACCGACCTCGACGTCGGGGTGCCGGCCCGTGGTCTGAACGGGGAGGCCTACCGTGGCCACATCTTCTGGGACGAGATGTTCGTGTTTCCGGTGCTGAATCTGCGGATGCCGACTCTGACCCGATCACTGTTGCGCTACCGCTTTCTCCGGATGCGTGAAGCGCAGGCGGCAGCGGCCGCCGACGGACACCAGGGTGCGATGTTCCCGTGGCAGTCGAGCAGTGATGGACGAGAGGAAAGCCAACAGCTGCATCTCAATCCGGACTCCGGTCGGTGGAATCCGGATCCGAGTGCCCGGCAGATCCACATCGGTATCGCTGTTGCTTACAACGTGTGGCAGTACTACCAGGTCACCGGCGACCTCGAGTTCCTCGTCGACCACGGCGCCGAGATGCTGATCGAGATCGCCCGGTATTACGCCAGTCTCGCCACATTCGACGAGTCGCGCGCCCGGTATGTCATCCGTGGGGTGATCGGCCCCGACGAATTCCACGGTGGGTATCCGGACCGCCCATATGACGGTATCGACAACAACGCCTACACCAATGTCATGTCGGTGTGGGTGATGCTGCGCGCGGAGGAGGTCCTCACCCTGCTGCCGTTGCAGGTACGCGCCGACCTCACCCAGCGGCTCGGCCTGCACGTCCAGGAGACCGCGCGATGGCAGGACATCACGCGGCGCATGGTCGTCGGGTTCCATGACGACGTCATCAGCCAGTTCGACGGCTATGAGGCTCTGGCGGAGCTGGATTGGGATGGGTATCGCGCCAGGTACGGCAACATCGCCCGGTTGGATCGCCTCCTCGAGGCCGAAGGTGACGACGTCAACGCCTACCGGGCCTCCAAGCAGGCCGATGTGCTGATGCTGTTCTATCTCCTGTCCGCGAGCGAGCTGCGAGACCTGTTCGAACGCTTGGGATATGAACTCACCGACGAAACCGTCGGCCGCACCGTCGATTACTACATGGCGCGCACCTCACACGGGTCCACACTCAGCAGGCTGGTGCATTCCGGAGTCCTCGCTCGCACCGACCGCGATGGGGCGATGGAGTTCTTCGACGACGTGTTGCGTTCGGACATCGACGACATCCAGGGCGGCACCACCCAGGAGGGTATCCACCTGGCTGCGATGGCCGGCAGCGTCGATCTGCTGCAGCGCAGCTTCACCGGCCTGGAAACCCGCGGCAACCGGTTGATCCTGCGGCCGCATTGGCCGGATTCGTTGGGCGCCGGGGAGTTTGCGATGTTCTACCGCGGCCATCGCCTCCGGTTGCGGGTCAGCGGCCGCGACGTCCAGGTGAGCGCGGCGCCGGGGGCGTCGGCCCCCATCCAGGTGGAGGTTCGTGGGCATGTGGCGGAGTTGCGGGCCGGTGGTGTGGTGCGGCCGGGATGACCCCTCCGGCGGCACCCCATCGGCGGCACCTAAATCGGTGTCGAGTCGGCGGTGCGGCCCTCGAGTGGGCATCGTCGTCGGAACGTCGTGACCACGGAGTTGTGCTGTCGCGTGCAGGTGGAGCGGTAGCCTGACGTCGTGGCCTCGGATGAAACGCTGGATGCCGACACTTCTCACCGGCGCGTCGGTCTGGTCCTGTCCCTTGCGCTGGGTCTCATCGAATCGGGTTACCCGACATCGGATGCACTGGTCCTGGCGCATCGCTGTGCTCGGTCGATCGGGTTGGCCGGGACCGTGATCATCGACCAGGGTCGAGCGCTGGTGGTGGAGTTCCCGTTCCGGGATGGTCAGTCGGTGGTTCGGGTGGGTGAGATGGCGTCGCTCGGCGGTATCGACTGTCGTCGGATGAAGCGTATCGGTGACCTTGCCGAGCAGGTCATTGCGGGCCGACTACCCGCCGACGCAATGGCGCAGCGACTCGCTGACATCCGTCGGCAACCCGGGCCACGTCCGTGGGTCATCACGGCGGGAATGGCCGTGCTCGCCTTCGCCATCGCCCTTCAGGTCGGGGTCAATGTCACGGCTTCCGTGGTGGCCGCCATCGTTCAGGTGGTGGTCTCCGTTCTGGGATTCCTGGCGGCGCGTTTCGGTGTTCGCACCATCTTCGTCAGGGCCGCGCAGGCGATCGTGGCGGCCTGCGGCGTCGCGTTGGCCCACGTCATCGGTGTGCTGTCGTGGTTCGAGGCCGTGGCGTGTGTCGGGGTTCCGTGGATGTTGTTGATTCCGTTGCCGGTTCTCGTGTCGATGGTCGTCGACGCGGTGAACGACCTGTACATCGCGGCGGTGGCCAGGGCGTTCGTCGTCGTGATCGCCACCGGCGGTGTGGCACTGGGCGCGTATGCGGTCGTCGATGTCGGCTCGCGACTGGAATTGACGGCACCCGGTGATCTCAGTCTGCCGACGCTTCCGTTGACGTTGGCGCTCCTGTTCTCGGTGATCGGTGCGGTGGCCAACGCTCTGGCGAATGGTGGCGAGGCGGATCTGTTGATCCCGGCAGCGGTGCTGGGGCTTGTCACCGCCGTCGTCAACCAGTCCCTGGTGCGGGGTGCCGGTATCGGGTCCACCGCGGCAACGGTGTGCGCGTCCATCGTCTTGGGTGTCGTCTCGGCGCTGTGGGCCAAGCACAGCCCCTACCCCAGTGCAGTGCTGTCGCTCATGGGAATCACCGGTGCGCTGATCCCCGGGTTGACGGTGTATCTGGGAATCGTGCGCACAGTGTTCGGGCAATCGGGCACCGGGGCATATGTCACCGCACTGGTCACCGGCGCCGGGATCGCGGTCGGTGTCGCGTTGGGCGGCCTGGTGGTCAATGCCCGGCGACCGGTCGCCGTGGACACGACGCAAGAGGGCAGCGGTCCCGGACCGACCGTCACGGGAACAGGAACCCGGCGATGGTGGCGTCGACCATCCGGGCGACCGGGAAGACCGACGGATCGTTGACAAAGCGCTGGTTCTGAAACACCACGACGAACCGCCGTCCGGTCGAATTCTCCTGCACGATAAGCGCTTCGGAGGCCACCGAGAAGCCGGCGTTGACCGGGCCGAGACCGATCTTGCTGTGCAGGGTGACGTACTCGACCGTCGTGTCCCGGTTGAGGAACAGGTGCAGATTGATGACGGCACGTTGCAGCAGGTCGAGCATTGCCGCATCGCTGCCCGGGTCCACCAACTCCGAATCGGCCAGCAGGGTGCACAGTTTCGCCATCTGATATGCGCTCGCGCCTTGGGCGGTCGGGCCGTCGTTGCTGCACGGAATCCGTTGCGGCGGGTACCCGATGCCGAAGTCGCCGCACAGCCACAGTCCCAGGTCGGTGTCCGCGTCGAAGAAGTTCGCCTCGGATGCGGCTCCGGTGACGTACCCGAAGCCCAGGCGCTGGATGCATCGGCCGGCGGAGGCGTTGTCGCCGAGAGCAATCGCGGAAAACAGGTCGTTCCAGAAGGTCTGGGAGAAGTTCACGGTGTTGGAGGACGGGTCGTGGTCGAAGACCTGATCGTACTTGGGAAGCAGGTGCAGGTCGGCCAGACCGGCGAGCCGCGGCAGACGGTTGGTCCGGATCACATCGTCGAAGCCGTCGTGCAGCGACTGGAACGCGTCGGCCGGCGCCGTCGCGGCGAGCAGATCGTTGCTCGCCTTGCGCAACTCGAAGGCGCCGTACATCGCCACCACCTTCAGCATGCTGGCCGAGTAGCACTCGATGAACTCGAGCCGGCCCGCATATCCGCGGGTGCCGTCCGGATTGAGGTCGACGATCGCGACCGGCGCCGCAGTCGGTGGGTTGAGGGTGGTGGCCATCGCGGTGTCCAATGCCTGCTGCAGCGCCGAGTCGTGAACCAGGGGGTCGGTTTTCGCGTCGGGAAAGGGAAGCATCGGCAGTCCTTGTCGTGGTGTCCAGAAGGATGTGATGTCTAGAAGGCGATGCCGACGGAGTCGGCCGCCCCGATCAACGCACCGTCGGTCACCATCTGGGTGGCGAATCCGGAGATCGCACCGTCCGGCGGTGAACCGATCGTGACGATGCGGCTGTACTCGATTCCCTTCTGGGTGAGGATGCCTACCACCTCGTCGTTGTCGTTGACGATCAGCGACCCACTGTCGCCGGGTTTGCAGAAGACGGGTGCGTTGAGGTCGCGCGCCCAGATCTCAAAGCTGTTGGCCGGGGTACCGCGCCCCAACGGGGCCAGCCCGATGCCGCTGACCGTGCCCAGCGTCAGGTCCGTCGTCCGCCCGCGCTTGCGGACCCGGTCGCCCACCTCGGCGCGGGCCATGCCGCCGACCCTGCCGATGTCGGCGATCGTGGCGTCGAATCCGACGCCGTCGTGGGCAGCGAAGACGGCGATGTCGGTCGACGCCTGCCACCGGTAGAGCCGCCCGACTTCTCGGGTGCTGTCGGGCTGGTAGATCGGATCACCCTGGAGGGCTTGTTGATCGCTCTCGGCGATCACGTGGGCGCAGGTGACACCGACGACACCACCGAACAGCGTGTCGGAGGCGAACCCGCCGAGGGTGCCCGCGCCGTGCTGGATCAGCGCGCCACCGTGGGCCGCGTGAATGGTGATGCCGCCGAGCAGCGGGTCGTGTGGCGCGGTGTCGAGCAGGGGTGTCAGCTCGCGCTCGACGACACTCACCGGGAATCCGGCGCCGGCGATGAGGCCGTCGAGCCCGGCGGGTATCCGGTCGATATCGGCGACCATGACGCGGATGACGAGGTCATCGGTGAGTTCCCCGTCGTCGGTCCGCAAGCCGACGTCGACGGCGAGGAGTCCGGGAAGGAAGGGCAGCGCCCCCCGGAGGACGGCGGCGAGGGCGTCCTTGGCGTCGAGCATGTCCTGGCTGACGTCCATGGCCGTCTCCTCAGTCTGTCCGTGGTGGCGCGCCGACATCTCGGCGGCTGACGGCTATCGAGTGTGCCGGAGCCGGCGCGGAACCGAACGAGTAGTGGACTACCCCAACGGGGTCGGTCTCGGCACGGGCGAGCGTTGCATCCGCTGAGACGAACGGGTGGTTTCATGACGACCGTTGATCCCATCGCACCCGCGGACATGCACGCACCCCGTCGGGTCCGATCCGCGGAAGGTCGCGGTCGTCGCAACGGCCGGCTGCTGAAGATCTACATGAATCTGCGTGAACCCACCCCCGCCGAACTCGACACCATCGGGCGGCGGATGATGATGCGACGAGCCCGCGGCGGCTCTGGTCCGCGCCACGCGGGCGCCACGAAAATCACCCGAGCGGGTCAGCGTGACGCAGTTCCGTGGCGCACTCGCCGGCGGCGTGCCCACCGATGCACCGCCGGCGCTGCGCGAGTTCTTCGCCACCGTCGAGGCCACCCCGGACTGGGTCGACCGAGAACTGTGCGAGAAGGGCGCCGGGGTGTACCGACGCCCTTCCGATCAATCGGGCCGACCTCGCCGCCAACCTCGGCCTGTTCAGCGGAACGCTGCTGATGGGTGTGCGCGCACTCGGTGTCCCGGTCGTCGATGAGGACTCCCGCGCGCTGATGCATCTCTGGAAGTACGTCGGCCGGCTGATCGAAGTCGACGAGGACTGGCTCTTTCGACGAGGAAATGGCGCAACACCAGTTCAGCTACGCGATCCTGCCGGCGCAGGGAGAGGTCACCGACGCCGGAGCCGAATTGACCACCGCCCTGGTGAACGCACAAAAGGCCCTGCACTACAAGAGATTCCCCGCGGCGTCGGGAAGCCATGCGCGTCTGCGACCCCTGAGCATGCTTCAAGGTTCTCTGGTGTCCGCGGGATGGGGGATCTGGGGCAGCCGCTCACGTTGCCGTGGGCAATCGGGACCGCATGGGTACGAAACACGGTGAACTACCGGGTCATTGGTCGAACCCCGTGGGCGTGCGGTATCTCGAACTCCTGGGGGAGCGGTCGAGCAGACGGGCCCGCTACCGTCACTTCGGTGACGACGCGCGGAGGCCGGTGCGCCGACCATCGGTAGCCCGCGGGCTTCGGCAGACTCATGTTGGGGTACAACACTATTCGTATGACAGTGTTGTAAGGCAACGGGATTCGATGATCCCGTCCAAATATCCGGGTCCGATGGGTGCGCCGAATGACGTGAGACCGGCGCCGGCGGCATCCGCAAGGGACGAAAGTACGCAGGTCAGAGGACCTTCTGACGAAGTGTGGCGCACCGGTGTCCGGGTGGTCTGCTCGGGCTGCGACGCTCGTTCGTCGAGCGTATTCTTCACTACGTGAGCAAGCTCAGTCCGGCCATTTCCGCATTGAAGGCGGCGCACTGGCAGCATTGCCTGGCGCCGCATCTCCTCGACGGGGAGGTGATCGTCGCGTTCGTCTCGGCGCATCGTCTCAAGCCCACCGTCGAGGGTGTGGCCGTGACCAATGCCCGGGTCCTCGGTTTCCACACCGCCGCTCCGTCGCGACGCGACGTGATCACGATGGCGGTTGCGGCCGACGAGATCGCCGACGTGGAATTGGTCTCCGCACATATGGTTCCGACTCTGACGATCCGCACGACGGGCACGCCGCTGTGCTTCGGTGAATTCCACCGTGAGGAGATGGATTTCCTCACCTACTTCCTCGATACCCTGCGGCACGACGGCGTCGATGAGGCGGTGCGCCCGGAACTCGACCGGTGGCGATCCGACACGCAGCAGTCCGCCGGCGCCCGCGCCCGCCGACGCGAGCAGCGTCGCGTCCCCGTCTACGGCGAGCCCATGACGTCCGCGCAGTGGGTTGCCATCGAGCGGTCAATCGGCTCCGACGAGTACCCGTGGATGATCCTCAACTGCGGACGCCACGGCCAGTTGGCAGCCTTTGCCGACCGGATCGTCATCCGAAAGACCGGCCGCACCACCGATCTACCCGTCGGTGAGCATCTGGAGGTCATCCCGTTCACCGACATCGTGGATGTCACCTATCGCTGCGGTGCCCTGTCCGGTGTGCTGGAGGTCGCCACCAAGGCATGCCCGGCGATCTACGGCGAAGGGTTCTGGCCATCGGCGGTGTCCGACCACACCGAGGCGTTGCCCAATGTGCTCCGCGTGCCCAAGGCGTATTACCAAGGCGCGCAGGAAAGTATCGATAAACTCCGGCAGTACGTCCACACCGGTCAGGGCGCGGGGAGCCGGGCGGCCTCGGCGCGCTGAGTCTTTCGACGGTCCGATTCACGACGGCGGGTGCGAACGCTGTGACATCGGAAGTCGCGTCGGCCGCGACCCTCGCAACGGGTACGGACGCAGGTTCGTGACTACGGGTTGCTGGAGTCCGCTCTGGCCCGACCTCGCACCACCGTGTTCGGTGCGGATGCCTACCCAGGTGTTCACGTCAAGGCGGCCGCGCTCCCGCACTCCCTGACCCGTAATCTTGCGCTCGTCGACGGGAGCAAACGAACCGGCCGGATCGCTTGCCTCACGTTCCGAAGATCGCCGCGTGCCGGTTCACCGACCGATGGTCGATGCGGCGGCCGCTACCGCCCGACACATCATCACGCCCGGAACGTTCGTCGCAGACACTGCGGTCGTAAGGGCCACGTCGTCCTCCCGCGGGTCCTCTCGGGTGAGGCGGGTCGTCGGCGACTTGAGTGAGCCGAGAAGACCTGCGCGAGCCGAACTGACCCGCGCGAGCTGCTCAGGAGCGGTAAACGAATCGTCCGGACCGCACGCCGGAGTGATCCAGGGAGCCGCACCGAGCCCATGGATGCGACGATGAAGGGCGATGAACACCCCACTGCCGCC
This sequence comes from Gordonia oleivorans, assembly GCF_040044975.1. NCBI lineage: Bacteria > Bacillati > Actinomycetota > Actinomycetes > Mycobacteriales > Gordoniaceae > Gordonia > Gordonia oleivorans. Next base: position 119,011 of record NZ_JBDZDI010000013.1, on the reverse strand, counting down.
CGTACCCGACGACGTCCGACTGGTGGTCTCCGACATGGACGGCACCCTGCTCGACGGCGCCAAACAGATCCCGGAGACGCTGTGGCCCCTGCTCGACGAACTCGGCCGCCGCGGCATCGTGTTCAGTCCGGCCAGCGGTCGGCAGGCGGCCACGCTGCTGCATCAACTCGGGCATGCGGTGCCGGGCCTGGTGGTCATCGCCGAGAACGGATCGGTGGTGGCCCGTGACGGCGAGAAGCTTCGCGTGGCACCCCTTGACGGCGACGTCGCGACGGCGGTGCTGGCCCGGGCCCGTGAATTGTCCGCGTCGGGTGTCGACCTCGGCGTCGTCCTGTGCGGGCCCGACGGTTCCTTCGTCGAACGCTCCGATGAGAAGTTCCTCGAACAGGTCGAGCCCTACTACTTCGCCAACCAGATCGTCGACGATCTCACCGCGGTGGAGGCCGAACTCGTCAAGGTCGCAGTCTTCGACTTCGATGGCATCGAGGCGGTGACCGCCCCGGCCATCATGTCGGTAGGCGGGGCCAAGGAGGTCGTGGTGTCCGGGCACCACTGGCTCGACGTGATGGCGCCCGGCGTCGACAAGGCCGTCGCCGTCCGCGCGATCCAGGACCGTCTCGACATCACCCCCGCGCAGACCATGGTCTTCGGTGATTACCTCAACGACCTCGCCATGCTCGGCACCGCCGACTGGTCGTACGCCATGGCCAACGCACACCCCGACATCCTCGCAGCGGCACGGTTTGTGGCGCCGTCGAATGAGGAGAACGGGGTGGTGCGCACGGTGCGGTCGGCGCTGGGGTTGCCGGATATCGGGTGAGCCGGTCCCCGGCCGCGCTCACGCCGTGAACTCCGGTCGTCGACGGATCAGCGTCCGGTAGATGACCGCGCCGAACAGTGCCGACTGGATGATCTCGTCGGGGAGGTAGGCGTCGATGTCGAGGGGGTCGCAGATGGTGCCGTCGGTGAGATGGTCGAGCAGAACCGGCGACAGACTGTCGATGGTGAGTTGAAACCGTTCGCCGCCGAGGTCGGTGACGGCCAGGGTCCCTTCACCATCCCAGGAGTCGATGCGGGCCCAGTGGGTGATGCCGCATCCCTCCGCGGCCTCGATCAGGAGTCGGCGTCCGAACAAGCGTGACATCGGGACCCCGTCGACGGCCCCGTACCGCGGCCAGCGCCTCCCGGTAAGGCACCCGATGCTCAGGGGCATGACGCCGCGCCGCGCGCTTCTCGGCGGATCGTTCGGTCATCTCGGATCGCTCTCGGTGCGATTCCCGCGTCCACCACATCGCACTGAGGTCATCACTTACGAGAGTCGTCGCCCCGAAGGGTGTATCGGATCGTTCCTGGCCCTGCTGTTGTGGCCGGCGGAGCCCGCCGAGGAGGCTCGTCTGATCGATATGGTGATCAACACCGTCGGGGTGCGCCGGATGAGCTGATTCCGGGCGAACTGATTCCGGACTGATTCAGATGAGGCCCAGCGTCTCATCCAGCCAGTCGAACATGCGCTGCTCGGTGAGCGCCCGTGCCATCGGTTGGCAATGCCAACTCGCCCCTTCGGCGGCGGTGAACGCCACCACGGTGGTGTCAGCCCCGGACATCGCGGCGAGTTGTTCGGACTGCCCCGGCCAGAACTGCTCGGCCTCCGGCGCCGTGATCAGCATCGGCGTCCGGATCTGTGCCGCGACATCCGGTGTAAGCGTGTACTGTGCAACAGCTTTCATCGTTGCGGCATAGGTCTCCTGACCGTAGGGGCGGGCGCGCCAGTCCCACATCCGCTGGGTGGCCTTGCTGGCCTTCAGCCCGATCGACATCATCTGATCGAACTGGTGATCCTTGCCCTCGGCGAGCATCGACTGCAGTGCGTGCGGCAGATTCGCCAGCCAGGACGCCTCCACCTGAACGACGCCGGGGTCGGCGATTGCGGCGGCATAGCGATGGTCGAAGGAGATCGCTCGTGGCACCCAGTAGCCGGCCTGGCTGATGCCGTAGACCGCCAGCCGGTCGGCGTCGACACCACGCAACCCGACGACGACGTCGGTCACCGGGGTCAGCACCGCCTCCCAATCGGGCCGGAAGGTCATGCCCTGCTCGAACAGCATCGACTGCTGGCCCGGTCCGTCGAACATCACCACGCGATAGCCGCGTCGGAGCGCGCCCTGCGCGGCGGCCGACCACTGGCCCGACACCGCCCCGTCGCTCCCGTTGACCATCACCAGCGTGGGACGCCGATCGTCGTCGCCGGCGTCCTCGGGTGACAGGTACCAGCCTGGCAGTGTGGTGCCCTCGTAGGGGATGGAGAGTCGCTGTGCGACAAACGGACCGAGATCGATGAACTTCTCCCACGCCGCGCGATGCGCGGCGAAGACGGGCATCCGCTCGGCGTCGTCGGCGATACCGTCCAGCGCGTCGAACGCCACCGACAGATAGGTCGCGGCGCGGAGGTAGCTCATCGCGGCGCTGAACCGGTGCCCGCGATCGGCCACGGCGGCGGCCTCGGTGGCCAGTCGCGTGCCCAGGCGGTGCCACGCGTCGTACCAGTCGCGGTCGTGACCGTCGCCGATGCCGTCGATGGTGGTGAGGACCTCGCCTGCATCGGTCGCGCCGGAGGTGGCGTAGCCGAGCAGGATGCGGACGGAGTAGTCGCGGCCGGCGTCGGAGTAGAAGCCATGGGAGTAGGCGGTGTGCGGTGCGTGGGGGAGGTGCATGGCGGTGCGCTTTCGTCGGTGTCGGGGGTGTTGTCGAACACCGAACACTCTGCGCTCATCGGCGGCGCACGTCATCCGTCAGGTGACGTGGGTTCTGCTGCCAACGGTTCACGACGGGCGTCGCTGCGCCCCGATCAGGTCGTCTCGCTCGGGGCGTCCTCGGCGGCAGGCCTCCGCATCTCCTGGATGGCCTTGATCGACTTGGTCACCACCGCGAGCACCGGTGGGCCCAGGACCATGCCGAGCAACCCGGCCGCGGTCCCGCCGATCATCGTCGCCAGCAGCACCGCCACCGGATGCAGGTGGAGTGAGGACCCGAGTGCCCATGAGCTGACGGCACTTTGGATGGTGCCGTTGGAGACGATGAAGGTGATCCCCATGATCAGCGCGGCCGTTGGTCCGCCCGTGCCGAACGCGATGAGCACGACGAACGCGCCGGTGAGCCACGCCCCCAGGTAGGGGATGAACGACATGAAGAAGTACAGGACGAAGATCGGGATGGCCAGCGGGATTCCCAGCACCAGAAGCGGAATCATGAAGATCGGCGCGGTCAGGATCGCGGTGATCGCGGTGCCGCGGAAGTACCCACGGATCGACTGGCGTGACAGCGCGGCGATCTGCTCCACCTCGGCGGCGTCGAAGTCACCGCGACGCGCCAGCCACTCCGAGAACCGCTGACCGTCGCGCAGGACGAAGAACAGGAAGAACAGCGCGAAGAAGGTTCCCATGATCAGGGAGATCACGCCGTAGAAGGTACTGGTGACGGCACCGAGCGCGCCCTGACCCAGTTGTGCGGCATGGCTTTCGAAGGCTGCGCGGGCATGCTCGAGTATCTGGGCGTCGATGTCGAGATCGCCCGCCCACTTCACGAAGGCGTTCCACCCGCCGATGAGCTGCCGGTAGATCTCCGGCCACTGGTCGAGGAACCCGGACACCACGATCGCGATGGTGGCCGCGGCGACCGCCACCGCCACCAGCAGCGTCACCATCGTCGCCGGCGTCGACGGGAGCCCCCACCGTTCGAGGCGTTCCTTCAGCGGTTCCAGGACGAGACCGATGATCACGGCGATCACCAGCGGGACGAGGATGCCACTGATCGCACCGATCGCCGTGGCCGCAACGACGATCAGCGCGATCACTCCCAGTAGTGACCAACTCGCGACGCCGGCACGACGCAGTGTCGACGATCTCGTCGGGCCCGACCGCTCTGCCACACCCATCACATTTCCTTCACGCGCGACGCTCGACCGGGTTGCGAGGGGACATCGTGCACGTAGTAGTTAATCAGCCGCCGGCGATCTCGTGCGTGCGGTGCTCGCGGCCGGCGCGCAGATATACCGACGCCCAGGTCCGAAACGGTTTCCACGCCTCCGACACGTCGGCAACCGTGCGGTCGGGTCCGTAGTGTTCGTGCACCTCGGCCGCGAGCCGCCGCTCGTGCGTCGGCACCATGTCGGGGGCGTTGGCTCCGCGCAGCACGATCAACTCCGACGCAAACGGGCCGATGCCTCTGATCTCCTGCAGCGCCGACACCGCCTCCGCCGGCGGGATCGACCGCAGATGGCCGGTGTCGAGGAGTCCGTCCAGTGCGGCGTCGGCGACGGCGTGCAGATACTCGGCCTTGCGGCCGGGGAGGTCGAGATCGAGGGTGGCCAGGGTGGATGGCGCGGGGAACGCGCCGTCGCCGCTGTACCGGGTGGTGATGTCGGCACGGAGCTTCGCGGCCTGCACGATGCGGATGCGCTGGGAGAGCACCGTCCACGCCGCGGCCTCGTAAGCGGAGTGAAAACCGCACGGCCGCAGTCCCGGAAGCGATGCCTGCGCCGCCCCGATCACCGGATCACGCGCCCCGACCTCCGGCCAGCCGCGGGCGTCGACGTCGAGCGCGAGGAACCGTGCGGTCTGCGTCGCCGCGGCCTCGAGGTCACCGTCACCGGTGACGACGATCTGTGCGTCCTGATCGTCTTGCTCCACGGTGACGTGCGCCGCCGACCAGTCCGCGTCGACCCGGAACACCGTCGACAGCCGGCCCGGTTCCTGGCTACCGCCCAATGCCGACGGGGTGAATCCTTCCCAGAACTCCCGGCTGACGTCGAGTGACCACGAACCGAGGACGTGGTGCGTGACGGTGTGGGTGGCCATCGTGCTCCAATCGCGGGGATGTGGAGGCGACGCTACGCCGACCCTCCGACAGTCGCGGATTGTGATGAATCCGGACCGGACCGGATGCGCGATCCCGCACACTTGGGACACCACAGCCGGATCACACACCGAGGAGTCACGCCATGGGTACGCCTTACCCCGACGTCCGATGGGGATCGGAGACCAGTCCGCTGCGTGCGCCGCTGGTCGCGTTCGCGAAGACCAAGCCCGGCTCGTGGGTGATCCGCACGATGACCCCGCTCGACCGGGCCCTGATGAAACGCTCCCACGGCCGATTCACCACGCTCGGGCCGATCGCGGCACCGACCGCGCTGGTGACCACGATCGGACGCAAGTCGGGTGAGCGCCGGACCTCCCCGCTGCTCTACTACCGTGAGGATCCGCACATCTTCCTCATCGGCTCCAACTTCGGGCAGGAGCACCATCCCGCCTGGACCTGGAACCTGCTCGCCGATCCGCGTTGCTGGGTGACGATCGGCGACTCCGAAATCGCTTCGGAAGCAACCCTTCTCGACGGTGAGGAACGGGACCGGGTATTCGGCGAGATGGCGAATCTGATCGAGGTCTACGGCGAATACCGGCGGCGTACGGATCGCGAGATCCGTGTGTTCCGTCTGACGGCGGTGTGACGGCGCACGCTCACCCGGCGGTGCCCAGCGGGGTGCACCGAAACGCGTTGGTGTGCGCATCCCAGGCATAGGAGAAGCTGCTGTCGGCGGTGGTGTCCGACCCGCGTGGTTGCCACGCATTCGCGCTGAAGGTGAAGTAGTTCTCCGTTCGCCGGCCGCCGCCGGGAATCGGAATCCCTTCCTGGGTCGCCGCACTCAGACTGACGACCGCGATCTCGCCCGGCGTTCGGCACACGATCGAATCCTGCTTGCCGTGCGACGAACCGAGATACCAGATACCCGGGGTGGCCATACTCGTCGCACCCGGGATGGGCGGCTGGGGCAATGGCACCAATTCGGCTCCGTTCCAGCCGATCACAGAGAACTGTTCGGCATTGCCCTGCCCCCGGACCAGATGCAGGGCGAGATCGGCGCCGTGCGCGCGGCTGATCGCGAATGCGCCGCGGAAGATGTCAAACGGGGTCGGGTAGGCGCTGCCTGACACATTCTGGGTGACCGAGTGGACCGTTCCGTTGATCCCGACCCGGGTGGTGATGTGCGATGTGCCGAAGGCGATCCCAGGTGCAGGCGCATCGGAGGAGTACGCGATCGCCACCGGATCCGGTGTGCCGTCACCGTCAACGTCGACGATGCGTACCACCTGGCAGGTCCCCGATGCCCCGGCACATGGATCGACCGTCGCCGTCGGGCTTGCGGTAGCGCCACTGCCGCCCACCGTTGACACCGCCGCGTTCTCCGGAACCGCGGTTCCCGTCTCGGCGCTGCATCCGGCGCCGGCGAGGACGGCCGTCACCGCGGCCACGAGCAACGCCCACCGGCGGTGGGCGTACGTGCGAGAACGCATGGACATGAGGGCCTTTCATTCGACAGGCGATGATCGTATCGGCAACCCGCACGCAACGATCCGCGGACGGCCCCTCGGTGTGAACTTTCATCTCTTCGGGGTACAAGGTTTCGGGGTGCGGGGATTCTCGGGTGGACGCCACCGTCACATCAGCGCCCACACGAACCGCAGCACGATGGCGCCGACACCGAAAACGACTGTGCCGATCAGCCATTGGCGGGCCCGCCGGTCCCTGTCGACCCGGTCACCGTGCACATCGTCACCCGCGCCCCGTAGGTACACATAGGCGGCGGCGAGGGCGCACACCGCGGCCACCACGCCACAGCCGAGGACGAGCACGAACATCACTGGGTCGGTGTCCACAGGTCCTCGATCGGGATGTCACGCCCCAGGATGCTGCACGCCGCCCGGTGGCCCGACATCAGCGCCGCGGTGACGGTGGCCGGGTCGTCGGTCCAGGTGGCCTCACCGGCCAGGTGTAGCACCCCGCCGACGGGCGTGGCGAGGACGTCATGATCGGCGGTCGTCGAACCCACGGTCATGTACGCATACGAACCGAGGGCGAAAGGGTCATCCTGCCAACGGGTTATCTGAACCTGCGTGGGATCGGCAACCGCGTCGCCGTAGATGTCCCGGAGTGCGTCGAGCACCGACCCGACGATCCGCGCGTCGTCCCACCCGCGAATCGTTCGCGCGCAGTCGGCGGCGGCGAAGGTCAGCACGGTGGGGGTGCCGTGCAGTGCGGTGAGGTCATACCAGGAATGCCACCACGCCCCCGCCGGGCCCTGACGCCGGATCGCGTACACGTCGTCGTCCCAGAACTTCTCCGGAAACCGCAGGAAAATCTTCTCGAAGTCGTTCATCTCGAGGCGGCCGAGGGCGCCGGCAACGGGTTCGGGCAGGGGTGGCTCGATCACGATGGCACCGGATTTGAGCGCACCCACCGGAACGGTGACGACGGTGACCGCCCCTCCGACAACACCCCGATCGGTGTGGACGGCAACACCGTCGGCACCCCACTCGATGCGAGACACGAAGTGCCCCAACCGAATATCGAGGCCGACCGCCAGGGAGTCGGCAAGAACGCCGTACCCGTCGGGGAAGATCACCTCGTCACCGAGGGTCTCGTCGTCGTCGAGTCCGTGGGCGTCGAGGTCGCGTGCGTCGACGCCGTATTGCTCTTCGGTACGGTGGTGCAGGAATTCCCGCACCCGCTCGGCGCGTTCCGCCGACCAGCCCACCGCGCCGAGAGTCTCCTCCACCGCCGCCGCATATGATGTGCCCGAGCCGATGTCGGCGATGCGTCGCGACAGGTGTGCATCGCAGTCCCGGACGTCGGCGGCGAAGGCGGCCGCGCCGGCGTCGTCGAGGCGTCGGCCGTCGGGACCGTAGTAGGCGATCGGCCGGGAATCGGGTTGGTAACTGCCGACGGTGAATTCGACGGACCGCATCCCGAATCCGCGGACCGCGTCGAACAGTGGGGCGTCGTCGATGCCGTGGATCCACGAGGCACCGAGATCGGTGATCGTCCCGTCGGAGCGATCGGTGTGGACGCGTCCGCCGATCCGGTCACGCGCCTCGAGCACCACCACCGATCGACCATGGCGAGACAGCAGCCGGGCCACGGTCAGGCCCGCGATTCCCGCCCCGACGACCACCGCGTCGGGACGAGACATCTGGTGCGTCACCTCAGGCCTCCTGACCTCGATGAGGCCAACCTACGCCCGATCAGCTCAGATCGTAAACGGTGTAATTGCCGACCCGGACTCCGTGATAGGTGCTGGTCACCCATTCGCTGATGGCGGTGCCGACACTGGAACGGCGCCCGCCCATCGGACCACCCGGGGTTGCTCCGCCAGCAGAGGTGCCGGTCCCTGCGACCAGGTAGTAGCCGATCTGCTTGTCGGCGACGTAGTGCTGGAACTGTGCGAGCGTCGGCGTCGGATCGCTGCCACTGAATCCGCCGATGGCCATGACCGGCACCTTGGCGGCGAGCTCGATGCCGGAGGCTGCATTCGCGCTGGTGACCGCGGCGGCCCAGCGGGCGCCCGAGCCCTGCAGCATGGCGGTCAGCTGCGCGGGTGTTGCCTGGTTCTCGAATCCGCCCATACGCGTCCCCGACTGACCGCCCGCGGCCGATCCGGCCCGTCCACCGGAACCACCGCCCCAGCCGCCGGTATGTGTCGACGACGAGGTGGGCAGCACCGACGGCCCACCGCCGGTGTGGGCGACGGTGTCGCCGTTGATCGCGTACGCCGCGGGTGCCGAGATCAGTGCGGCCAGACCGACTCCGGCGGCGATCACCGCGATCCGGCGACGTGACCACGCCGGAATCATCAGTGCGATGGCCGACGCGATCGCGGCGACGAGGACCAGCCACCGCAGCCACGGTTGCCAACTCGGCGCGTGGTCGAGGATCACGAATCCCCAGATCCCGCCGGCGAGCACCATCGCCGCGAGCCCGTACCGCCCGATGCCGGCGCGCACCGCATCGGTGTCTTCGCGTGCCCGCCACAGCCGCACGGCGCCCACGCCGATGAGTCCGGCGATGGGAGGTGCGATCGCGAGACTGTAGTACGGGTGGGTGGTGCCGTTCATGAACGACAGCACCAGACCGTCGACGATGAGCCAGATACCGAACAGCAGGGTGGTGGCGCGGACGAGGTCGGTCCGGGGGCGGCGGCCGCGGAGCACGAGCAGCAGCACGAAGGCGATCAGTGCCGATGGGAGCAGGAATGAGATCTCCGCACCGAACTCCCCGGTGAACAGTCGGGTGATGCCCGGCGACGAGCCGAACATGCCACCACCACCGCCGAAGCGACCGCCACCACCGCCGGCGCCGGTCGCGCCGTGCTGTGTCATCGCACCCATCCCGCCGGCACCCATTCCCCCGGCACCCACGCCACCGTGCTGTCCGCCCATACCGGCTCCGCCCTCGCGGCCCTCGATCCGGGCCAGACCGTTGTATCCGAGAACGAGATTCATGAACGAATTGTCGGTGGAACCGGCCAGATACGGACGTGAGGATGCCGGCCACAGAATGGTCAGCAGCACAAACCATCCCGCCGACACCACCATCGCGCCGGCGGCCGCGAGCAGGTGGCCGAAACGTCGGCCCCACGTGGTGGGTGCGGCGACGAGGTAGACCAGACCCAGCGCCGGCAGGATCATCAGACCTTCGAGCATCTTGGCCAGGAACGCGAATCCCAATGCCACCCCGGCCGATATCAGCCACTTCATCGACGCGCGGGGCAGTGCACGCACCGTGCAGTAGGCCGCCGCCGTCATCAGCAGCACCATCGCCGCGTCAGGATTGTTGTAGCGGAACATCATTGCCGCGACCGGGGTGAGTGCCAGTGCGGCACCGGCGATCAGCCCGGCCGTGCGTCCGCTGACCCGGGTGGCCATGGCGTAGACCAGGGCCACCGACGCGACGCCCATCAGTGCCTGCGGGATCAGCATGCTCGCCGAGGAGTAACCGAAGATCTGCCCCGAGACCCCCATCACCCATTGGGACAGTGGCGGTTTGTCGACGGTGATGAAATTCGACGGATCGACCGACCCGAACAGCAGCGCCTCCCAGTTCCGCGAACCCGCCCACGCCGCCCCGGCGTAGAAGGTGTTGGCGTTGCCGTTGGCGGTGATGTTCACCAGATACAGCACGGCGGTGCCCACGAGCAGCACGGCGAGCAGGATGCGGTCGCGGACCGTCGGTTTCGTCGACGCGGCTGCCGGGGGTCCGGCTGCCGGGGACGCGGTGGACGCGCTATCGGGACTCACGGGCTGGGCGTCGAGGAGGCTCACGGGATCGATCGTGCGGACGATTCCTCGGCGGTCGGTGTCGATCTGCTGGCAACTTCCTGTCCATCAGCACCGAGGTGCCGGATTGTCCGGAAGTGTCTGGTACACAGTGCCTTTTGTCGGATTCGGATCACATCCGCGCGTACCGCGCCATCACGAAGCAATAGATCCCGTAGGCGGCGAGGCCGAGCGCGGCGATGACGAGCAGCACCTGCCCCGCGGGCCACCCGGCGACGGTCTTCACCGCCCCGTCGATCCCGGTGGCCTTGGACGGATCCACGGTCGCGACCGCGACGATGACGAGCAGTCCGGCACCGGCCAGCACCAGTCCCTTCGCGGTGTAACCGACGATCCCGGTGACCTTCACCGCGTCGTTCTCGTCGATCTTGAGATCGTCGAAGAAGGATCGCGTCACACCCTTGTAGACGTGGTAGGCGCCCACCGCGATGATCACGAGCCCGACGACGACGAGCAGGACCTTGCCCGGCGCCGATCCCATCAATCGTGCGCTCAGACCGGCATTCTGACGACCGCTGGATTGCCCATGGCCGAGGGCGAATTGCGCCGCCGACCACGCGAACGCCAGATACACCACGGCGAGTGCGCCCGCCTTCGCGCGGTCGACCCAGCCGTCGTCATCGTCGGGCGCCGGATCGGCCGGATGCGGGCCGAGGATCACCTCCGCGACGCGCCACAATGCCGTCGCGACAAAGGCGACGACCGCGATCCACAGGGCGGTGCGGCCACCGGGCGTGGAGGCGAACAGGCCGAGCGCCCCGGACTGATCGGCATTGCCCGGATCGCCGAAGGCGAGGCGCGCGACGATGTAGGCGATCAGCAGGTGCAGCAAACCGCTGACGACGTGCCCCGCGCGGGCGAGCCGCTCGAACCACTCGCTGTCGGTGGCCCCGCGGACGGCGTCGGCGGGTGTGTGATCGGTCATCGGGCATCCTCGCCTGGTGGTGGACGGTCATTGACCAGGATGGACCGCCGGGCGCGTCGGGTCATGGGTTTCGCCGTCTTGGCAAGTCACCGCGTCGCCGTCCCGTGCACTGCCGCGGTGCATCGCCACAGGGTATGGTGACCGGCGTACTGACTGGGTCGGGGACACTGCAGATGACCGCGGGGAGGCGGATCTGCGGTGACGAACTCGGTGGGGTGATCATGGATCGTCGATCGTTTCTGAGGATGTCGGCCGGTGGCGCGGTGGCCGCCGGCATGTCCGGAGCCCTTTGGGGCAGTGGGCTTCTGGCGGCCGGACGTGGTGCCGCGGCACCACCTCGCCGCGGTGTGTACGAACGTCTCGTCCCGGAGATCTTCCGGCCGGTCCCGGCGCCACCGCAGCATTCCGAGGCCATCGTCATCGGCTCCGGATTCGGCGGTGCGGTCAGCGCACTTCGCTTGGCGGAGGCCGGAATCGCCACCACCGTCCTCGAACGGGGCTCGCGATGGCCGCATGATCCGTGGCGCGAGATCTTCGGATTCGACGGTCGGATGCTGTGGCATGCGCAGCGGTCCCTGGCCGACGGGGCCCCGGATTCGACGCTGACGGTGCCCGCCTACGCCGAAACCCTCGGTGCGATGGCCGCCGTCGACGACTTCGGCGGCATCTTCGAGATCAGTTGGCACCACAACTCGGCCATCCTGTGTGGCGCCGCGGTCGGCGGCGGGTCGGTCGTCTACATCGGCATCACTGCGCAGTCCGAACGCACCCCGTTCGACGAAGTCTTCGGCGGCACCGTGAACTACGACGAGATGGCGCGCGTCTGGTACCCGAAAGCCCTTGCCGGACTGGGTGCGACGGTCGTTCCCGCCGACGTGTATCGCGATCACACGTTCAGCAACGCCCGGGATTTCGCACGCGTCGCCCGATCGGCGGGCTACCAACCGCATGCCCTGCCCGGCAACTGGCGCTGGAATGTGGTGCGCGACGAGATCGCCGGGCGGGCCAAGCCGATGGCCACCAGCAGTGCCCTGGCGAACTCCAACGGTTCGCTCAACTCACTGACGTTCAGCTACCTGCCGCGGGCCGAGGCGACCGGTAAGGCCACCATCCATCCGCGGCATCAGGTCAACGGCATCCATATCGAACGTTCCGGTCGATATGTGCTCGACGTCGACTACGTCAGCCCCTACGGTGACATCCTTGCCCGCCGCGTCCTGACCACCGACCGTCTGGTCCTCGCCGCCGGCTGCCTGGGTACGAACCGACTGCTGGTGGCCGCACGGGACACCGGGACGCTGCCGAACCTCAACGAACACATCGGCACCGGTTGGGGCAACAACGGCAACGGCAACATCGACATCGCGCTCGGCGGGACCCGAAAAGACACCCAGTCGGCGGTCGGCGCCCAGGGGTTCTTCGACACCGACGGTCCGTTCGCCCGTGCCGTCGTCAACAGCACCTTTTCGCTCGGCCCGCTGGATGCCGCGGCGGCGGCCCTGGACACCTCGGCCATCAAGGTCGGCATCACCTCGGTCGACCACTCCCGCGGCACCTTTCGTTATCACCGCGACACGGGTCGGGTGGTACTCGACTGGCCGGCCGCGGGCAACGGCGACGTCGCCGCGAACTGCATGCGCATCGGGCATCGGCTCGCCGAACACTCCGGGCTGCCGGTCAGCGGCGTCCTGTACGAACCGGACCTCACCTGGGCTCACTGCATGGGCGGCGCGACGCTGGGCACCGCGTGCGACGAGTACGGTCGCGTCAAGGGATATCAGAATCTCTACGTCAACGACGGCGCGATGCTGCCGGGCTCGGCGGCCGCGTCCAATCCGTCGCTGACGATCACCGCGGTGGCCGAACGCAACATCGCCGCCATCATCGCCGCCGGCGGGTGAGGCCGGTCGGTGGGTGGCGCGTGGATTACCCACCGAATATGGGTAGATTCCCCCATCTCACATCCCGTCCGGATTGTCATTCTCGTCGCATGACTTCTTCCGCTGATGTGTCCCGCGCCTCCACCACCGCCGCCTTCTTCCTGCAGGCCGCCATTGCGTTCGGCGTCAGTCTCGCCACCGCGTGCGTCGGCATCTTCTACCTCCCGATCGATCCGTGGCAGCGCGGCTTTCTGGCCATCACGCTGCTGTTTCTGACCTCGAGTACCTTCACCCTCGCCAAGGTGGTCCGCGACCGCCAGGAGCACGACACCGTTCGCGCACGGCTCGACGAGGCCCGCGTCGACCGCCTCATCGCCGAACACGACCCGTTCAACAAGATCGCCTGACGACGCCCCGAAGACCGCTGCGCTGGTGGCAGCGGTCTTCGGCAATTCTGTGAACCGAGGAGTAATGTCCGAATCGTTCACCAGCGGCGATCGGGGTCAGCACCATGAGTACGACGGCGGAGCAGCCACGCGTGTCCCTCGTCGCCGCGGCGAAAGCACTGGCCACCACACTCCTCGCCGACGACCCACGTCGTCTCGATCATGTGACCACCGCGGCATCGCAGGCCGAGAAACTGGCGATCACCGTGGACCCGGCCGATCGGGAGACGCTCATCGCCGCGGCCTGGCTGCATGACATCGGATACGTCCCCGCGCTGCGCGACATCGGCTTTCATCCGGTCGACGGCGCCCGTTATCTCTGTGCGCACGAGTGGCCGCACCTGATCGCCGATCTGGTCGCCCACCACTCCGGTGCACGTTTCGTCGCCGAGGAACGCGGATTGAGCGACGCGCTCGCCGACTTCGTCTTCACCGAGGACGCACTGTCGGATGCACTGACCATCGCCGATCAGACCGCAGGCCCGTGCGGGCAGGTGATGCTCGTCGAACATCGGATGGCCGACATGCTCTCTCGGCACGGCCCGCAGTCGCCCAATGCCCGGGCACACGATCGTCGGGGCCCCTACTTCCGTGCCGCACGCGACCGGGTGCGGCAGCGGCTGGCCGTCGCCGACCCTACGATGGTGCTGCCCGCTCCAGAACCACAACCGGAATGACCCGAGACGTCTTAGTCTGGTAGGTGTCGTAATCCGGCCACACCTCGGTCATCGACGTCCACATCGCCGGCTTCTCCTCGTCGGTGGCGACGCGTGCGTGCACCGGGAACCGGTCGGCCTTGATCTGGACCTCCGCATTCGGGTTCGCCTCGAGATTGCGGAACCAGGCCGGGGGAGCGTCGGTGCCGCCCTTGGAGGCGACGACGAGGTACGCGTCGTCGCCCCACGGACGGAAGATCAGCGCATGCCGCCGTTCCTGCCCGGACTTGTTGCCGGTGGTGAACAGGATGAGGATGTGGGTTCCGTTCCACTCGTAGCCCTGTTCACCCCCGGTCTTCAGGTAGAGGTCGACGTGAGCATCTCCGTGCAGGGCATCAGCTGTGGCCATGACTCCACCATGCCACGCACGTCAACCGCGGCTGCCCTCCTCGGTATCGTCCTCGCCGAGCAGCGGCGGTGCCGACCGGTAGGTCGCCGGCGTCGCGCTGAGCCGAATCGGGTTGGCCACCTGCGTGATCGGCGCATCGCGCCGGTCGTCGTCGATGGTGATCACCGGTGCCAGACCGAGCCGTTCGGCGAGCGCGATGGCGTCGTCGATGTCGTTGAGCGGGCCGCACGGTACCCGTTCGGCGGTCAGCGCGGTGAACCAGTTGTCGGCGGTGTCGGCGGCGAGGGCGTCGTTGAGGATGCGGCCGAGTTCCTCACGGTGCGCCACACGTGCCGTGTTGGTCGAAAACCGTTCATCCACAGCGAGATCCGGCAGCCCGATGGCCTTGGCGAGGGAGGCGAACTGGCGGTCGTTGCCGACGGCGAGGACCAACGGGCGGTCCGATGCCGAAAACACCTCGTACGGTGCGATACTCGGATGGCGGTTGCCCATCGCGTGCGGCACCACACCGGCGGCCACATAGGCCGAGGACTGATTGACCAACGCCGACAACAACGACGACAGCAGATTCACCTCGACGCGCTGACCCTCGCCGGTGGCGTCGCGATGACGAAGGGCGGCAAGGATTCCCACCGTCGCATGCAACCCGGTGATCACGTCCACCATGGCCACACCCACCTTGGTGGGGGTGTCGGGATCGGGGCCGGTGATGCTCATCAGTCCGCCGACGGCCTGGATCAGCAGATCGTAGCCGGGTAGTTGATTGTTGCCACCGAAGCCGGTGACCGAGCAATACACGATGTCCGGGTTGATCTTTCGAGCGTCGTCGTAGCCGAGGCCGAGGCGGTCCATCGTGCCGGGCAGGAAGTTCTCGACGACGACGTCGGCCCGCGCCACCAGGTCTCGAGCCCGGGCCAGCCCGTCGGGATCGGTGAGGTCGACCGACAGGGACTGCTTGTTGCGGTTGACCGACAGGAAGTACGACGACTGATCGCCCACCCACGGCGGACCCCAACTGCGGGTGTCGTCACCGGAGCCGGGCCGTTCGATCTTGATGACCTCGGCACCGAGATCGGCCAGCAGCATGGTGGCGTACGGCCCGGCGAGCACGCGACCGAAGTCGGCGACGACGAGCCCGCCGAGAGCGCCACTCACCGGAACGCACCCTCACCGGTCAGGGCCTTGCCGATGGTCAGCTGGTGGACCTCGGAGGTGCCCTCGTAGGTGAGTACCGACTCCAGGTTGTTGGCGTGTCGGATCACCGGGTACTCGAGGGTGATCCCGTTGGCGCCCAAGATGGTTCGGCATTCGCGGGCGATCGCGATGGATTCCCGGACGTTGTTGAGCTTGCCGGTGCTGACCTGCTCGGGGGTGATCTCGCCGCGGTCCTTGAGGCGACCGAGGTGATAGGCCAGCAGGTGGCCCTTGCCGACCTCGAGAGCCATGTCGGCGAGCTTGGTCTGGGTGATCTGGTACCCCGCAAGGGGTTTGTCGAAGACCTCGCGGGATTGCGCGTACTCCACGGCCACCTCCACGCAGTCGCGCGCGGCGCCGATGGCGCCGAAGATGATGCCGAAGCGGGCCTCGCCGAGGGCGGTCAGCGGTCCGGACAATCCGCGGGCCTTGGGCAGCATCGCCGAGGCCGGCAGGCGGACGTCCTCGAGGATGAGTTCGGAGGTGACCGACGCGCGCAGCGACATCTTCTTGGTGATCTCCGGGGCGGAGAAGCCGGGGGTGGTGGTGGGGACGACGAAGCCGCGGATGCCGCGGGCGCCATCTTCGAGGTCGGTGTTGGCCCAGACGACGGCGACGTCGGCGATCGAACCGTTGGTGATCCACATCTTGGTGCCGTTGAGGACCCAGTCGTCACCGTCGCGCTTGGCGTTGGTGCGCATGCCGGCGGGGTTGGATCCGAAGTCGGGCTCGGTCAGACCGAAGCAGCCGATGGCGGTGCCGGCCGCCATCTGCGGCAGCCACTCGGTCTTCTGCTCCTCGCTGCCCCAGTGGTGGATGGAGAACATCGCCAGTGATCCCTGCACCGACACCAGGCTGCGGATGCCGGAGTCGACGGCCTCGAGTTCCAGGCAGGCCAGCCCGTAGGCGGTTGCGCTGGTGCCGGGGCAGCCGTAGCCCTCGAGGTGCATGCCCAACGCGCCGAGTGAGCCGAGTTCGACGGCGAGGTCGCGGGCGGGCAGGGTGGCGTCCTCGAACCAGTCGGCGATGTGCGGCCGCAGGCGCTCGTCGCCGAACTTCCGGACGGTGTCGCGGATCGCGATCTCCTCGTCGTCGAGCAGGGAGTCGAGGGCGAACAATTGGCTCAATGTTTGCGGCTTGGACATCTAAACCTCCTGGTAAGAACGATTGCACAATCGATTTCTGGTGGCTACTGTAGGCAGCATCACGGCGTGCCGTCAAGATGGAGGGTGGCAGGCGTTGGTCCGGGAGTCGGCGGATCAGGGAGGAAAGGTGCGGCGATGTCGAGCACCCCGCGGGTGGCGACCCTCAAGGAGGTCGCCGAACGCGCCGGAGTTCACGTGTCGACCGCGTCGCGCGTGTTGCGGCAGAGTGAGCCGGCCGGTGGCTGGTCGGAATCGGCGCGACGGATTCGGGAGATCGCCGACGAACTCGGCTATCAGCCCAACCGCTGGGCGGCGAGCCTGCGGACGCGCAAGACGACGACGATCGGGGCGGTGATGACGCGGTTGACCGACGGCGTCGTCGCCACCACCTATCAGGGCATCGAGGAGGCCGCCACGCGCGCGGGGTATTCGGTGCTGTTGTCGTCGCCGCCCGACGATCTCGACGCCGAGCGCCGGGCGATCGAAATGCTCGCCGGACGTCAGGTCGACGGCCTGCTGCTGGGTGGCCTGCACATCCCCGGAAAGCCGTTCATCGAGTCACTCCCGGTTCGCGATCTGCCGATGGTGACGGTCACCCGGCACGCCGACGCCGGACTGCCGTTCGTCGGCGCCGACGACCGCAACGGCGGGATCCTCGCCGCGCGGCACCTGCTCGATCGCGGCTACACCGACCTCGCGGTGATCACCGGTCCGGCGCATGCGAGTACCGGCCGGGACCGGACGGCCGGGTTCGTCTCCGCGCTGGAGTCCGCGGGCGTCGTGTTGGCTCCCGAGCGGATCGTCGAGTCGAGTTTCGGCGTCGACGGGGGCGTCGCGGCCGGCCGGGCACTGCTCGACGCGCCGCGCCCACCGCGCGCGATCTTCGCGGTCTCCGACACGGTCGCGATCGGCGTGATGGGCGCCGCCCGCGACCTCGGCATCCGCATCCCCGACGACGTCGCGTTGATCGGGTTCAACGACATCCCCACCGTCGCACAACTGCCGGTCCCGCTGACGACGATCCGCTCGCCCGCCCACCGGATCGGTGAGACCGCGGTGCGGCGACTCCTCGACCTCGTCGAGGGCCGGGAACCCGAAACCATCCGGCTGCCCGTCGAACTCGTGATGCGTGCCACCACCTGATCCCTGGACCCACTGACAGCGCTCGCCTCAACGTTGACAGCGCTCTTGCCATCACTGACAGCGCTCTTGCCATCACTGACAGCGCTCGCCTCAACGTTGACAGCGCTCGCCTCAACGTTGACAGGGACCTCGCCGTTCAGTGGATCCGCGGCCGTCGCAAGGTCCAACCGCGCGGGGGCTCGGTGTCGATGTCGAGAACGCGCAGTGATCCCAGGATCAACGACTTCAGACCCCAGTCGAATTCGCGATCGGCGTCGCCGGTGTCGTGGTCTGCGGCGCCGTCGCGGGTGGCGTAGAAGGTGTCGGCCAGTGCGACACAGTGAAATGCGATGGTCGACAACAGCCACTGCGCGGTGGCGCGGGGCAGCCGGTAGGTGGCGGCAACCTCGCGGTGGTGCTCGGCGATCTTGTCGACCATCGAGGGTGTCGTGTCATCGCGCCGGGTGAGGAAGCCGGTGATCCCCGGATGCTGTTGCGCCAGTAGATACATCGAGTGGCCGAAGCCGAACAGATAGGTCGGCAGCGAGTCATCTGCGGACGGCGCCGGAAGAGCCCAGGACAGGAAGATGTGCTCGGCGATCAGCCGTTTGAGTTCGTCGACGCCGGAGACGTGTTTGTAGAGGGCGGGCTGTGTGACGCCGAGTTCCTTGGCGACGCGGGCAAAGGTGATCGCGGGGAGGGTGATCTCGGTGCCCACGGCGACGATCCTCTCGGCGCTGATCGTTGGTGGCCGGCCGACGCTTCCCATGGTTTGTATAGTACCCCTATACTAAATAAGTAGAGGGTCCATAAACTAACCAAGCAGAGGTGGGATCGATGACTGCCGACAAGCCCGATGACGTGCTCGAGAACGACGACCACGCCGGCGAGTTGACAACGCTGACCGCGACGGTCGTCGCGCGTGAGTGTCCCGACCCGCATCTGATGCGGCTGACCATCGACATCGGTGATGCCGCAACGGATCCGACCTGGGAGCAACCCAACGTGGCCGTCCGGGTCAATCTGGGACCGCGGTTCGACGACGCGTCGCGCGTCTACACTGTCCGTGACGCCGACCGATCCCGGTCGCTGATCACCCTCGACGTGGTCCGGCATCGATCCAGCAGTCCGATGATGCGGTGGTCGGCGGCAGTGCGGGCGGGCGATCAGGTGACAATCGTCGGGCCACGACCTCACTTCGTGGTACCCGAGGGCCGCGCCGACGCGGTCCTGTTCGCCGATGACTCGGCGATCCCGGCGCTGTATGAGATCCTCCGCCAGTGGCCGTCGCATCGCCGAGCCGACGCATTCGTCCTCAGCCACAGCGACTTTGCGTTTGACGAACTGCCCCGTTCGGCACAGATCGCCGTGCACCGGGTGACCGTCGCCGATGGAGGGCTCGAAGCCGCGGCACGGACAATCGAGCATCCCGCCGAGGTCGTGGTGTGGGCCGCCGGCGAACGCGAGGATATGCGCACGATTCGCCGGTACTTCCGCAACTCGGTCGGACTCGGCAAAGACGACGTCGCGGTGTTCGGCTACTGGAAGAAGGGCGTGAGCAACACCGACATCGACCGCGTGCGCCTGGCCGCCTATCAGCAACTCCTGGCCCGCGGTGAGGGTCTCGCACAACTCGACGATCTCGCACTCGACATCTGAACCCGGTGTTTCGCAGGCGTGACGACGCCGACCAGGCGCCACAATGAGGCATGCTCCATCTCGAGATCTCGGTGCCGACGGCACAGACCGCCGGTGTGCTCGACCTCGTCGTCGACGATGAGACGGTCAGTTCGGTGGCGGTCATGCGGGGTGCGTCGGTGAAGCCGCAGGGCGACGTCATCACCCTCGACGTCGCGCGCGAAGCCGCCGACGACCTGATCATGACCCTGCGGAGCATGGGCGTCGCCGATGACGGGTGCGTCCGCGCCGAAGAGGTGGAGACCTTCCTGTCCCGGCACGCCCTGGAGGCCGAACGCGCGGCGCCCGGCTTCGGCTCGGATGCCGTCGTGTGGGCGCAGGTCGGTCGCCGCGCCTACGCAGACTCCGAACTCAACTTCACCTACCTCGGGTTCATGGTGCTCGCCACCATGCTGGCGGCCATCGCCATCGTGCTGGATTCACAGATCCTGACGATCGGGGCGATGGTCCTCGGACCCGAGTTCGGGGTGATCTCGGCGCTCGGGGTGGCGTTGGTACTCCGGCGATGGAATCTGCTCGGCATGTCCGCACGCACCCTGGTGGTCGGTTTCGCGGTCGCGATGGCCGTGACATACGCCCTGTCCTGGGTGATGCGCGGGATCGGATGGGTCGACCTCGACGATCTGCAGCACCACCCGGAGACCGATTTCATCTACTCACCGGACCGGTGGTCGTTCGTCGTGGCGGTCCTCGCCGCGGTGGCCGGCATCCTCTCGATCACCTCGGCGCGCCTCGGCGGCCTGGCCGGGGTGTTCATTTCGGTCACCACGATTCCGGCCGCCGGGAACATCGCCCTGGCGGCGGCCTTCGCCGAATGGCATGAGGTACGAGGTTCGGCATTGCAATTGTTGGTGAACATCGTCGGAATGACCGTGGCCGGCTGGTTCACCCTGTGGACACAACGAATGCTCTGGGCGCCGGTGGCGCGCCGTCGTGCGGCACATGTCCGCGGTGCGGTGGTTCCGCCGCCGACCACCTGAGGAACGGACGTGCGCGTGCGAGCAGGGGCCGCCTGCGCGGGCTGAATTCCGTTGCGTGGTAGCCGTACACTTGTGTCGGATTTCCTCGACGAAAGAGTCACATCATGCAGGGTGCCCTCACCCCCGAGGCCGAGCAATCGGTCAACGAGATCGCCGGACGCTACGGCATCTCCCACGACGCCGTATTGGCGATGCTGTACGCCGTCAACAGCGGTGGCGGCACGATGGCGCAGTTCTCGATCCCCGAACTCGGCGGATCCGGACAGTGGATGCGCGGCGGTATGACCATGGTGGGCAACATGTTCGACAACGCCCTGAAGGCACGCGTCGATTCGCTCTGCAATGAGCTGTCGCAGCTCCTGGCGACCACGATCGTGTTCCCGCCGCCCCCGGCGCACCCCGCCGGCGGAAGCGCGAACTACGGCTTCGGTACGGCCAACAACTGGTGGCCCACCGAGCTCGGCGTGCCGAGTTCCACCGGTGGGCAGAACGACTCTCGGTATGCGGTGTTCCCTGGAACCCGGCGACTGGCCATCCAGCAGAACGGGGTCACGCGCGTTTTCGACACCGGCGACCACCAGATCGGCGGCGTGCAACAGCAGCAGGGCGGTTACCCCGGCACCGTGAGCTTCACCAGCCAGTTCGGCACCTTCGATGTGTCGAGCCTGACCGAACTCACCGATCGGCAGGTCGACGCCACGCCGGTGGCCGCACCGGCCCCAGACCCCGGATCGGTGTCCCAGCCCGGATTCGCGTCCCAACCCGGATTCGTGTCCCAGCCGGGATTCGTGTCCCAACCCGAACCCGCGCCGCAGTTCGATCAGGCACCGGTAACGCCGACGTCGCATCAGGCGCCGTCCTCGGGTTCCGACGACATCTTCGCGGCCATCGAGCAGCTGGCCGGTCTGCATCAGCGCGGCATCCTCAGCGACGAGGAGTTCGCCACCAAGAAGGCCGAGTTGCTGGGCCGGCTGTAGGCTGGATCGGTCACATGGCCATCGTCAACCGTGGATTCGTCGGGCGGCGCGATCGCACCGCCCGACGGCTCCCGCCCGGGCAGTATTCGACGGTCGACTTCCCGGTCCTGTCCGCCGAACCCACCCCGTCGCTACCGCTCGAGTCGTGGAAGCTGACGATCCAGTCGTCGGATCATCGTGCGCACAGTCTGGACTGGGCCGCGTTCTCGGCATTGCCCCACGCAGACATCACCACCGACATCCACTGCGTCACCCGATGGTCGAAGTTCGACACCCGATGGCGGGGCGTGTCTTTCGATACCCTGCTGGCGCTGTTGCCATGGCAGCCGGACGATTTCGTGATGGCGCACTGCTACGGCGGCTACACCACAAACGTCCCACTCGCCGACCTCGTCGACGGAAAGGGCTGGCTGGCCGACACCTTCGACGGTGAGCCACTGGCAGCCGAGCACGGCGGCCCGGTGCGGTTGCTGGTCCCGCACCTGTACTTCTGGAAGAGCGCCAAATGGGTTCGGCGCCTACGGTTTATGCCGCGTGACACCCCCGGCTTCTGGGAGGAGCGCGGCTACCACATCTACGGTGACCCGTGGAAAGAGGAGCGCTACTCGTGAGTGACGGCTGGCAGGTCACCACCGTGATCTCCACGATCCGGCAGAGTCCGTCATCGGTGTCGCTGCGACTGGCGCTGGGGGAGCCGTTCACCGCAATTGCCGGCCAGCACATCGACATTCGGCTCACCGCCGAGGACGGCTACACCACCGCACGGGCATACTCGCTGTCGGATACCCGGGAACGCGCCACCACCGAGGTCACCGTCGAACGTGCCGACGACGGCGAGGTGTCGCCATATCTGGTCGACGTCGTCGAGGCCGGTGATCCGCTGGAGATCAGCGGACCGCACGGCGGTTGGTTCACCTGGGAGCCGAGCAGTCCGCGGTCGGTGCAACTGATCGGCGGGGGTTCCGGCATCGTTCCGTTGATGTCGATGATCCGTGCCCGCGAGGCGTCGGCGCCACAGGTTCGGTTCAACCTCGTGTACTCCCTGCGGTCGCCGGACCGAACGCTCTTCACCGATGACCTGCGCCAGCTCGCCGACCATCATCGGCTGTCGCTCAATCTCTTTCACACCCGAGTCGCACCCGCAGGCGAGTCACGGCCACCAGGGCGACTCACGTCCACCGAGCTCGCCGACGCCACGATCGCTCCCGACCGACGACCCGACGTCTACATCTGCGGACCGAACGGCTTCGTCGAGAACTGTGCCCAATGGATGATCGAGGCCGGGCACGACCGCGCGCTGATCCGGACGGAACGGTTCGGGTAGGGGCGGTTCGGGTAGCGGTTCGGCTGTGTCCCAGCACCATCGCACCGGGTCTCGACACGTCCTGCGCTATCGCTCCGGACGGCTCGACCAGCGAAAAAGGGGTTCGGTCTTCCACTCGCCGGTCGAGCCGATGCGAGCCCCAAGGGCGAGCATCGTGTCGAGGCCCGGTGAGGTGGGGCTGGTATCGGACCACAACAAAAGAACTACCCGTGCAACGGATGTCAGCGGGAGCAGCGGAGGGGTTGGGGTGGTTTCCAACTTCGTCGCACCGGGTCTCGACACGTCCTGCGCTATCGCTCCGGACGGCTCGACCAGCGAAGAATGGGTTCGGCCTTCCACCCGCCGGTCGAGCCGATGCGAGCCCCAAGGGCGAGCATCGTGTCGAGACCCGGTGAGGTGGGGCTGGTACCGGACCACCGCCGAAAGAACACCCGTGCAACGGATGTCAGCGGGAGCAGCGGAGGGGTTGGGGTGGTTTCCAACTTCGTCGCACCGGGTCTCGACACGTCCTGCGCTATCGCTCCGGACGGCTCGACCAGCGAAGAATGGGTTCGGCCTTCCACCCGCCGGTCGAGCCGATGCGAGCCCCAAGGGCGAGCATCGTGTCGAGACCCGGTGAGCTGAGGCTGGTACCGGACCACCGCCAAAAGAACTACCTCCGCAACGGATGTCGCCGATAGAACTCCAGATGTGCCGCAGCCGCGCGCTCCCAGGTCAGCGACCGGGCCAGGGCTCGTCCGCGTTCGCGGCGACCCCCGTCCTCACCCGCGGCGGCCAATGCGGTGGCCAGCGACGCAACGTCGGTCGCGTAGGACACACTGTCGCCGAACACTTCTCGCAGTATCGGCAGATCACGCGCGACGACGGGCCGACCGGCCGCGAGGGCCTCCATCGCGGCCAGGCCGAAGCCCTCCTTCGTCGACGGGAAGGCGAACACCTCGCAGGCGGCCACCAGGGACGGCAGGTCTGGATCGGCGACATTGCCGAGCACCACCGGATGCACACCCAAAGCCTCTTGAAGACTGTCGAATTCGGCACGATAGCCGCGATAGTCGAAGAGTGTCTCGCCACCGGCGAAGACGAGCCCGAGGTCGGGATCGTCGCGTCCTAGCCGCGCCCATGCCGCCAGCAGGTCGATGCTGCCTTTGCGGGGTTCGATGCCGCCGACGGCCAGCACATACCGACCGAGTCGAGACCGCCACTCTCCGCGGGCCTCGACCGCGGCCGGTGTATCCGCCGATGCCGCCGCAAAACGTTCGTAGGAAACACCATTGGGGATCACGGCCGGTGTCAGGCCCCAACCGGCATGCACCTCGTCCGACACCGCCTGCGACACGCAGATGCGGGCGTACGGAGTGACGACAGCCTTCTCGTGGCATTCGACGAGGACGGGCGTGGTGAACTGGTCGAGGTGATGGATGGTGCGGATGCAGCGTCCGACGGCGTTGGCACTGATGCAGTCCTGCGCGTGGACGATGTCGTACTCGTCGGGGCGGAAACCACTGCGAAGCGTGTCGATGGAGCGCAGAATGCGGTCGGTGACCGTCTCGTCGGCGCGGTCGGGAAACGGCAGAAGTTCCTGCTGTACAGCAGGATCGACGTCACGGAAGAATCCCTCGTCGCCGCCGCGGGCCAGGCTCCACACCGTCACCTCGGCGCCCTGCGCCGCCAACCCCTCGGCCAGGTTCAGCGTGTGCACGACGCCGCCGCGAGGCTTCGTCGAATAGGTCAGCAACGCGACCCGCATACGGTTCACCCCTCCCGCACCGGATCGGTGGCGTAGATGTCGAGACGCAGTTCGCTGAGATGGTTGAGAACCCTTCGGGCGCGGTCGATCTCGGCGTCGATGTCGACCTCCGCCTTGGCCAGGCCGCCCTTGGATCGGGTGGTGGCCAGCACGTCGCCGCCCGGCCCCACCACCTTGGCCTGACCGAGGAATTGCAACGACCCGGTGATGCCGGTGAGATTGGACGACACCATGAACACCTGATTCTCCGCGGCGCGGGCGCAGTCGTACAGGTCGAACAGCCGGGACTGCCGGTCGGCGGGTAATCGGGTGGCGCGGTCGGTGACGCTGGCCGGCCACGCCGACAGCGCCGCGATGACGCGGGCGCCGTGCAGCGCGAGGGTGCGCGCCGATTCGGGGAAGGTCTTGTCGTAGTCGATGAGCATGCCGATCCGTCCCACCGGGGTGTCGAAGGTGCGGAACGAATCGCCCGCCGCGTATGCCTCCGATTCGCCGGCCGGTTGATGGACCTTGCGATGTGACCCGAGGATGCCGTCGCCGCTGACGCAGATCGCCGCGTTGTAGTGGACGTCGCCGGCGGCCTCGGTGTATCCGATGCACACTGTCATCGGGCCCGCCGCCGCGATGATCGCCGCCACCTCGGCCCCGGCCGGGTCGATGGCGGGCGGCAGATCCTCGGGGTCGGGATGTCGCAGGTCACCGATGTATCCGCCGAGCGCGGCGTCGGGAAACACCAGGAGGTCGACGCCGTCGCGGGCGGCGGCCTCGATGATCCCGACGGCCTTGTCCACGCCGCGCGTGAGGTCGCGGCCGAAGTGTCCGGCCAGCGCGCCCAGGGTGACCGTGCTCATGTCAGCGAACTCTACTGAGGAACGCGCCGCGAGAGGCGCGGGCGGGCACGATGCTCACGCCACCCCCAGTCCGGTGACCGTCGACGCGACGGCGGTGGTCACCTCACCGTCGGGCCAGCGCAGCCGAACCCCGGGTGCGGCGGTGAGGCGACCACAGGATGCGGTCACCGCCGGACCGCCCAGGTCGGCGGCCGGTTGGCGATCGGCGATCAGCATGGCGAACCCGGGGAAACACGTGAGCCAGTCACCCATCGTCGCGGCGTCGGGTCGGGGAATCGCGGTGACGTCCAGTTCGGCTCCGGTCCCCGACGCCTCGGCCAGCATGCCGAGTGTGCCCGCGAGCCCGGCCATGCTGACGTCCTTGGCGGCGGCCGGCCGTAGCCGCTGCACCAGGGCGGCCAGCTCGCCGAGTTCGGTGGCGCTGCGCGAACTGGTGCTGTCCCACTGCCTGCCGTGATACCCCGGTCGCCACGACCCGCCGAGATCGGCCGCCACGGACACGACGTCGCCGACGCGCCCGCCGCCCGCCGCGATCGGCTCGGTGGTGCGGCCCAGAGCGGTCACCGATAACGATGCGGGGACGCCGACCTGCGTGTGGCCACCCACCACCGGGGTGCGCCAGGCCTGCGCCGCCCCCGCGATACCGCCGACGATGCGGCGCAGGTGTGCGGTGGTGGGTGCGCCGACCGCATCGAGAAGGGCTGTCGACGTGGCCCCCATCGCCGACAGGTCGTTGATGTTGACCAGCACCGAGCACCACCCCGCCCATTCCGGGTCGCGGTCCACCATGGCCGGAATGATGGCATCGCAGGCGGCGATCATGTCAGAACCTGCCAGGGGCACACCGTCGTCACCGCGGAATCCGTCCGGACCGAGACCGCCGTCCTGGTGACGCAGCGGGGCCAGCACATCGGCGAGGAGGGATTTGGTGGAGTCCGCGGTCCGCTGAATCTGGTGCAGCGGCCACCGCATTCGACGGTGGGCACGCTCCCCGATGGTCTCCCCGGTTCCGGTGTCGTCCCACCCGAGGGAGGCGAACATCGTGGCGTACCTCGCCTGCACGGTGGCGTCGAAACGCAGGACGCCGGCCTGCTCGACGTGTGCGCAGGCCGCCCGCACCAGCGCCCGGCCGATCCCGCCGGCGTGCGCGGTGTCGGCAACCACCAGCCGGCTGCCCGCCCACCAGCCGATGTCGGGCGAGTGCATCGGTGCCACGCGCACTCCGCCGACGACGGTGTCACCGGCGATGGCCACCAGCACGTCGGTGCTCGGGTCGTCGTCGACGTGATCGCGGTCGGAGCCGGCGAACAGTGCCTGGCGTTCGACGAATTCCTGATGTCGCAGAGCGTGATACGCGGCCAGTGTGGTCGGGTCGTCGGCCACCCGGATCAGAAAGGCGGGCGCGGGTGCCGCGCGCCGGCCGGCGAGAATCGAGAGTTCCCGGGGTGCGGGACATGCGGGGGCGGGTGTGGTGTGCGCGAGTGTGCCGGGCCGGGGCCGTCCGTCGAGCATGTCAGCCTCCCACGCTCGCCAGGATGCTGCAGGCGCCGCAGGCCGCACATCCGGCGCGTTGGTCGGTGCCGGCCATTCCGGTGAAGGCCAGGTGGGCGGCGACCTCCCGACTGATCTTCTCGACGATCGCCGGGTCGGGTGCCCCCGCCTTGTCCACGTCGACGGCGAGGGTTCCGGCGTGCGGACGGAACGGAACGATGAACGGATACACCCCCATGTCGACGAGTTCCTTTGCACCGAAGATCATCTCGTCGGGGTCCTCGCCGAGTCCGACGAGGAGGTAGGTGGAGACCTGATTGCGCCCGAAGACACGTACCGCCTCGGCCCACGCCGCGCGGTACTCACTCAACGGAACCGACGATTTGCCGGGCATCCAGCGCCGGCGGACCGCGTCGTCGAGGGATTCGACGTGGATGCCGATGGCGTCCGCGCCGGCATCTCGTAGGTCGGTGATGGTCGAGAGGTCGGCGGGCGGTTCGCACTGCACCTGGATCGGCAGATCCGGCACTGCTCGCTTCACCGCCCGGACGCAGCGCGCCAGATGTCGTGCGCCCCGGTCTTTTCCGGCGGAGGTGCCGGTGGTCATCACCATCTGGGTCACGCCGTCGAGATCCACTGCCGCCCGCGCGACCTCGGCGAGCTGCTCGGGGCGTTTGACCGCCACCGTCGAACCGGATCGCAAGGATTCCTCGATGGAACAGAATCGGCAGCGCTGATCCTCGTCGTAGCGGATGCACGTCTGAACCACCGTGGTGGCCAGCACATTCCGGCCGTGGAGCTTGGCGATCTGCTCGTAGGTGATGCCGTCGTCGGTGCGCAGATCGTAGAACCTCGGGCGGCTGATCACCCCGATCTCGAATCCGGTGTCGTCGCCGTCGCGCAGCACCCGGCTGCCGTCGAAGACGAAGGGACTGTCGGGGTTTCGGGGGATGGCGGCGTCCAGGCCGTCGACGATGAGGTGGCCGTCGTCGCTGGGTCCGGCACCGCCGGTGCGATGGACCGGGGGTGTGCCCCGGATACCGAGGAGTGCGAGGTCGACCCGGGTGGATGCTGTCATGGTGTGCTCCGTTCGCTCGCGGGATGCGCTGGGGCGAGGTCGGTGCCGCGTCGTTGCGGATCGATCGGGTGTGGTTGGTGCGGGTGTGGATGCGGCGGGTCGATCAGGACGCGATGCCGACCGGACTCGCGTGGGTACCGGGGTTGTCCCGGCGCAGCGCGGTGGTGATGGCATCGGCGACGTGGTGGGCGTCGCGGTCGATTCCGAGGAATCGGCCGGATCCCCAGGTGTGCATCCAGGGTAGGCCGATGAAGCTGAGTCCGGGGACCGCGGTGATTCCGCGGGTCTGCATCGGGCGGCCGGCGCCGTCGAAGGCGCTGGCCTCGATCCAGCGATAGTCCGGCCGGTACCCGATGGCCCAGATGATGCCCGCGATCCCGGCCGCGGTGAGGTCCAGTGCGGTGGGATCGGTGTCGGGCGTCCACACCGGCTCGTATCGCGACGCCGGTGGGGCATCGATTGCCTGGGCGTCGATGTAGCGGTCGATGTCGGAGCAGATGGAGTTGTACACCGCGTCGGCCCGGTCAAGCGATCCGGTCAGTGTCGGGGCGAAGGTGAGGTGGTCGTCCTTGCCGCCGGTGAGGGCGCCGTAGAGGCGCATCCCTTCGCGGGCGAACTGGCGCAGGTCGACGTCGCGGCCACCGTCCCGGCCGGTGACGTAGTGGTTGGTCTTCTCCTGCGCCACCCGTCCGCCCGGATACTGTTGCGCCGGAATGTCATACACACCCATCTCGGCCAACCACGTCATGCAGTCCCGGCCGCGGTAGGTCCGCGCGACGCGGGGTGCGTTGCCGATGGCGAGGTGGACCTCGCGGCCGGCCAGATGCAGGTCCTCGGCGATCTGGGTGCCGGACTGGCCCGATCCGACGACCAGCACGCCGCCCTCGGGGAGTTGGTCGGGATGGAAGTACTGTTCCGAATGAATCTGGGCAACAGTAGGATCGAGTGACGACGCGTAGGGCGGTAGCACCGGCAGCGGGTACCCGCCGGTGGCGATCACGACGTGATCGCAGGTGAGGATCTCGTCGCCGGCGCCCGCGTCGGCAACCTGGGAGTGGAGTGTCACCTGGAATCCGTGCGCGGTCGGCTGGTGGACGCGGGTGACCGTGGTGTGCTCGCGCACGGGAGGACTGAAGGTGTCCAGCCACCTCGACAACCACGCGACGACCTCGTCGCGGGTCATGAATCCGTCGGGGTCCGCGCCGTCGTAGGCGTGTCCGGGTAGTCGGCAGTGCCAGTTCGGGGTGACGAGAGTGAAGTTGTCCCACCGCTTGTCGGCCCAGGCGTGCATCAGGGTGCCGGATTCGACGACGATGTGGTCGATGTCGGCTCGTTGCAGGTACCAGCTGACCGACAGGCCGGCCTGGCCGCCGCCGACGATGACAACAGGGATGTGGTGGGTGGGATGAGCCGGTGTGCTCATGGTGACTCCGGGGGGTGGGAAGAGGCGCTGGAGGAAGTGGTTTGGGGCAGTGGCGGATACATGGTGATCACGGTGACGGTGGCATCGTCGTCGTAGCCGTCTGCGGTGGAGGTGATGTCGGCCGCGGAGGCGGCGGCCGACGTGCATGCGAATCCGAACTTGGCGCGGACGCGTTCGGCCGCCTCGCCGAGAGCGGTGGTGGCGCGATCACGAAGTTCGGTGACGGTGTAGTCCGCGCCCGACTCCAGGTGATCGTGCATGACGAGACTGGGCGAATAGTATTCGCGCACAGCACCATCAGGCCAACGGACGGTGAAGGTCATCTCAGGCATGCGACAGACTCCGCCAGGCCGCCGCGCCGGTGGCGTCGACATCGGTCAACGTGCCGTAGACGTCGGGCCGTCGATCGCGGAGATGGAACATGCCTGCGCGCATGGTGCGGAAGGTGCCGGGGATGTCGACGTCGGCGATGGCCAGTCCGCTCCCCAGCAGGGTGGAGTCGAGGATGTTTCCCCCGGGGTCGACGATCTTGGCGTTGCCGACATAGCGGAGGGAGCCAAAGGTTTCCGACTGGTTCGAGGCCACCCAGAACACCTGATTGTCCAGGGCGCGGGCGACATCGAAGAGGTTGAACCGGTAGGTCCAGCGATCCTCCTGCAGGTTCTCCGCGGTTGCCGTCCGCGCTGCCGGCCACGCCGAGAGGCTGGCGATGACCTCGGCACCTTTGAGGGCCATGATCCGAGCGGCTTCGGGAAATGCCTTGTCGTAACAGATTTGGAGACCGACGCGGCCGATGGGTGTCTCGAAGACCTCGTAGTCGGTGCCCGACGAGTACGACATGTTCTCGCCCAGTGGCTGGTGCACCTTCCGGTAGCTGCCGTAGATTCGGGTGCCGTCGAGGAGTGCGGCTGCGTTGTAACGGGTTTCGCCGTCGTCGGCGAGTTCGCAGAAACCGATGGCGATGAGCATGTCACCGATGATCGACTGCACCCGTGCGATTTCCGGGCCGTCGAGGCGAATCGCCGGCGGCAGTGACCGCTGGGTGTTCTTGATCGTGTCACCGTGATTGCCGAGGCTCGACAGGTAGCCGCCGATGGCGGCCTCGGGGAAGACGAGGAAGTCGACGCCCTGCTCACGAGCTTGCGCCACATACTCGGCGATCGTCTGGTAGTTCTGCTCGAGGTCGCGGGTGAAGTTGGCCGCGACCGATCCGATGATGGTCATGGCATCCTCGTCAGACCATGTAGGTCGAGTTGATGATGGCGCCCTTGCGGGCGTAGTGGATGACCGCGTCCTGCACGTCGAGTGGGTGCGCGGGAATGACGCCCTCGATGAGGTCTTCTTCGCGGCCGCCGTGCAATGCGAGGCCGAAGCGGCAGCAGAAGACGGTGCCGCCCTCGGAGATGAATGTCGCGAGGGAGTCGTTGATGTTCTGCTCACCGGGGAACCCGGAGTCGCCGGTCTTCGGGAAGCCGCGCGTGGCAAGGCAATTGATGGCGCCGGGGCCGTAGAAGTAGATGGCGGATTCGAATCCCTTGCGCAGTGCGCGGGTGGCCTGCAGCACCGCCACGAACGACACCGACGACTCGTGCGCGATACCGTGGACGAGGGTGAAGTAGGTTTCGCCGTCCTCGGCCTGGTAGTCGGGGAAGATCTTGGTGCCACCGTAGATGTTCGAGCCCTTGGGCAGCGAGGGATGGGGGATCTCGGCGAGCGACTTGGCGATGTTCTCGGTGATGGTGTCGTCGAGGGACATGGGGCTCCTTGAAGGTGCGGAAAGCTCTGCAGGAAATGAAGATTCAGGTTCGGCGACGTTGCCGGGGAGATTCCGGATCAGGGTCCGGGGCGGGCCGTCGAACTCTCGGCCACGCATCAAGTAGACCGCCAGCGTATTTCGTGGTGGTTACAAGCGGAACAACTGAACGGCCGATCTGTGTAACACACCCGTCGAGTGGGCGCCCTTCCTCGTCGAGTGGGCGTCCTTTCTCGTCGAGTGTGCGCTCATTCCCGTCGAGTGTGCGTCCTTTCTCGTCGAGTGGGTGCGGCGAGGGATGCCGTCCGATGCCGGAGAGCGCAGCGTCGATGCCGGTCATTGCCGTGCACTGGGTCCAGCGATAGCGACGAGCCCCGAGGCCTCGCAAGCATCGGCTGGGAGCCGAGCGACCTGGGCCAGAGCGTTGTCAGTGAGGAGGAGAGCGCTGTCAACGACCTGGCCGCGACACCCCGGTCCATGCCGTCGCTCGACACGGAGCACACTGGTAGCAGGTGGCCGACGATCGGAGAGTAGTGGCAGGGCTCGAACTGGACCCGGGGCTCGCGGCATCGTTGCGCAAGATCGAGCGCAAGGTGCTGGCGGAGGTCCCGCTGCGTCCGCGATCGGTCCGGGTGAT
The DNA here is from genome assembly GCF_040044975.1 of Gordonia oleivorans. Lineage (NCBI taxonomy): Bacteria > Bacillati > Actinomycetota > Actinomycetes > Mycobacteriales > Gordoniaceae > Gordonia > Gordonia oleivorans. The sequence continues at coordinate 87,109 of NZ_JBDZDI010000013.1, read as the reverse complement.
CTGGGCCGCGATCGCCGTGCTCACCGCCGCGACCATCACCGCGTGGATCACCAGCGACGCCGACGGTGTCCGCACGATTCTCGGTGAGATCGCCATCGGGCTCGGCGTGACCGGCGCACTGATGTCCACCGTCGCCGTGACGTTACGACGATTCGGCTGGTGCTGGTTGGCCTCGGCGATCAGCGCGATCGCTGTTCCGTTGTCGGTGCTCGGCTACTGGTCGACGCAGACCGGGCTCGGTGTGGCCTCCGTCGGATTCCTGGTCGCCGCGCTGGCGCACGCCGTCCTGGTGGGGAACTGGGTTCAGTGTGGACGACCGCCGCTGCCCGGGCCGGGAAAGTAGCCTCCCACGAACACAACATCGGCGCGGAACCCGAGGGCTCCGCGCTGATGTGCGTGATGGCGGCGTGACGTGGTGCGCCTACACCGGGGCGCCGGCGACCGCGCGCGAGTGATCGATCTCCGCCGGGATGTTCTCCACCGCAGCTTCGGCCTCGGGCAGTTCGGCGCCGGGACCGAAGTGGGCGAACTGCTCGATGTGCTGATCGAGTGACAGCGGGCTCGGGGTGCCGTAGGTGAAGTAGGTCTCCCACGGAAGCTTCGCGCCGCCGATGGCCAGACCGGTGTCGATCTCGGCCATGTTCCAGGTCTTGGTCTGCGCATCGGGATCGAGGTGCAGATAGCCGGCCTCACCGAACAACTCGATCCGGTTGCCGCCGGGTTCGAAGACGTAGAGGAACTGGCCCTGGGTGATGCCGTGCACGTCGGGACCGGCCTCGATCTGAATGTCATAGTCGCGGAACATCTCCGCAGCATCGACATTGTGCTGCCCGGTGCCGTAATAGAAGGCGAGGTGATGCAGTTTGCCCCGACCGCCCGTCATGTCGCGCATGCAGGCGACCTCGTGGCCGAGCAGGTTGGAACTCATCCAGGCGCCGATCTCGACGTCACCGTCGACGACGCGCTCGGTGGTGCGGAAGCCGAGGTGACGTTCGAACTCGTTCTTCACCGCGGTCACATCCGATGCCATCAGGTTCAGGTGATCGATGCGCTTGACGGGGATGCCCTGCAGCGGCTTCTTCGACGGCCGGGAGAGGATCTTGCTCTGCAGTTCCGCCGGCGCGACGTACTTCTCGGCCTCCCACAGCAGAGCGAAGTCGTGGCCGTCGGCGGTGTTGTATGACAGCGTCTTGCCGTAGCCGAATTCATCCTCGTGCCAAGAGGTTTCGATGTTGCCGTCCTGCAGGGACCTCGCGCGCCGCTCGAGCGCCTCGGGTGAGCTGGTGCGCATTGCCGCGTGGCCCATGCCCGGCTGTGCGGACTCGGTGATCTTGAGACTCCACTGGTAGGGATCCTCGTAGCCGCGCAGGTATACCGACTGCCCCTCACGCTTGGTGACGTACATACCGAGGAACCGGGTGAAGAATTCTTCGGTCTCCTGGGGCTTGGGGCTGAGCAGCTCGCAGCGTGCCAGATGGGCAACGTCGAAACGGCCGGGATTTTCGGTCATCGGATCTCCTGTGGTGACTCATTGGCGAACCGCTTGGGCGGTGCCATCCATCTGCGGATGAGACGAGCATGGACCAACTCTGTGACCGCCATCACTGTTGTTCGGCAATGCCGAACAACGTCGCCGGGACGGGCTCGTCTGTCCGGGTACCCCGTGACCGGGCTCACGAGCAGGGACCAACTGCCTACCGTCGGTGCCAATGCGTCAGCGAACAAGGGAGAACACGATGAGTCGGTTGACCGCCGCGATAGTCGGGTCGGGCAACATCGGGACGGACCTGATGTACAAACTGCTCCGGTCCGAGCACGTCGATCCGGTGTACATGATCGGGATCGATCCGGACAGCGAGGGATTGCGCCGCGCCGATCAGAAAGGTCTCACGATCTCCGCCGGGGGAGTGGATTGGCTTCTGGCGCAATCGGATCTGCCCGATCTTGTCTTCGAGGCGACCTCGGCGAAGATCCACGCCGCGGCAGCCCCGCGGTATGCGAACGCCGGTATCACCGCCATCGACCTCACGCCGGCGTCGGTGGGTCCGTATGTGGTTCCGGCCGTCAATCTCGACGAACACCTCAGCGCCCCCAATGTGAACATGGTCAGTTGCGCCGGACAGGCCACCATCCCGATCCTGTACGCCATCAACGAGGTTGCCGACGCCGCCTACGGCGAGATCGTCGCCGCCATCGCGTCGGCGAGCGCCGGCCCCGGAACGCGGCAGAATCTCAGCGAGTTCAGCGAGAAGACCGGACGTGCCCTCGCGCAGGTCGCCGGGGCCGACAAGGCCAAGGCCATCTCCGTCATCAATCCGGCCGAACCGCCGATGAACATGCGGGACACCGTCTACGCGAAGGTGCGCAACCCCGACGCGACGGCCATCGAACGTGCCGTCATCGACATGGTGACCCGAGTGCAGGAGTACGTGCCGGGGTACACCCTCAAACTCGTCGACGTCGAAGGCGATCTCGTCACGGTGATGCTCGAAGTCGTTGGCGCAGGCGACTTCCTGCCCACCTACGCGGGCAACCTCGACATCATCACCGCCGCCGCCGTACGCGTCGCCGACGTGATGGCCCAGCAGAACCTCGTCGCAGGAGCAACACGATGACCGACCAGCCGACCACGAACCGCGAGATCACCCTCGTCGACACCACGCTTCGGGACGGAATGTCCAGCGTGTCACACCAATTCACGACCGAGAACGTCGCGGCGATCGCCGCCGGACTCGACCGCGCCGGAGTGCCGACCATCGAGGTCGCCCACGGCATCGGGCTGGGTGCCTCGTCGATCCAATACGGCTTCGCCGCCGCCACCGATCCCGAATACGTCCGCGCCGCCGTGGATACCGTCGAGAACGCCGACATCGCCGCGCTGTACGTCCCCGGAATCGCCACCCTCAACGAACTGCAGGGCGCCATCGACGCGGGCATCTCCACCGTCCGGGTGGCCGTGCACTGCACCGAGGCCGACTGTGGTCAGCAACCGGTCGAGTGGGCAAAAGACAAGGGCCTCAGAGTCATGTGCTTCCTCATGATGAGCCACAAACTCGAGGCCGAGCCACTCGCCGAACAGGCGGCCAAGCTGGACTCCTACGGCGCCGACGTCGTCTACGTCGTCGACTCCGCCGGTGCGATGGTGCCGCAGCAGGCGGGCGAACGGGTCGCCGCACTACGGTCGGCAATCTCCGCCGACATCGGATTCCACGCCCACAATAACCTCGGCGTCGGAATTGCCAACGCGCTCACCGCAGCCGAGAACGGCGCCACCTTCATCGACGGTTCGCTGCGCGGTCTCGGCGCGAGCGCCGGCAACGCCCAGACCGAGGTTCTCGCGGCCGCCTTCGAACGCGCCGGATGGGACACCGGAGTGGATCTCTTCCCGCTCATCGACACCGCCGAGCACGTGGTCGCGCCACTGATGAAGGAACCGCAGATCGTCGACGAGACGGCGTTGGTCCTCGGCTACGCCGGTGTGTACTCGACCTTCTTCCACCCGACCAAACGCGCCGCCAAGAAGTTCGGTGTCAGTACCCGCGACATCCTGCTCGAACTCGGCCGCCGGGGTGTGATCGGCGGCCAGGAGGACATGATCATCGACGTGGCCTCCGAACTGGCCGGCCGCACCTACGAGACCCCGGAGGTGGCGGCGGTATGACCACCACATCAACACCCGTCGAGATCCGTCACCTGATCGGTGACGAATGGCATGGTGCCTCGGACGGAACAACTTTCGAATCCCGAGATCCGCACGACGGCACACTGCTGGCGAATGTGGCCCGCGGAACCGCCGACGACGGCGCAGCCGCCATCACCGCGGCTCGCACCGCCTTCGACACCGGACCGTGGCCGCAGATGTCACCCAAGGAACGCGCCACCATCCTGCGCGCCGTCGCCGACGCCGTCGACGAGCATCGAGAAGAACTGGCGCAGCTGGAAACCCGCGACGGAGGCAAGACGATCTCGCAGTCGCTCCACGCGGAGATCCCGCGGGTCGCCCACAATCTGCGGTTCTTCGCCGACTACGTGTCGATGGCCGCCAACGAGGCCTACCCCGACGGCGACCTGCTGTCCTACGTGCTCTACCCGCCGGCCGGAGTCGTCTCGGCGATCAGCCCGTGGAATGCGCCGCTGATGCTGGCCACCTGGAAGATCGCACCGGCGCTGGCCTTCGGGAACACCGTGGTGCTCAAACCGGCACCACAAACCCCGTTGACCGCCAACCGGTTCGCCGAGATCGCACTGGAGGCGGGCCTGCCGGCGGGCGTGCTCAATGTCGTGCACGGTTTCGGCGGCGAGGCCGTTGCCGGACCGCTGACGTCGGACCCGCGGGTGGATCGCATCACCTTCACCGGGTCGAGCGCCACCGGCGTCCACATCCTGCAGGCGGCAGCGCTCAATCACACGCCGGTGTCGGCGGAGATGGGTGGCAAGTCGGCCAACATCGTCTTCGACGACGCCGATCTCGATGTGGCGGTGCCGATGTCGATTCGTGCGATCTTCGGGGGCAACGGTCAGGTGTGCCTGTCGGGTTCACGACTACTGGTGCAGAACTCGATCCGCGAAGCCTTCATCGAGCGTTTCGCCGAAGAGGCCGCCAAGCTCACCGTCGGCGATCCCAAGGATTCCGGGACATTCATGGGGCCGCTTATCGAACAACGTCACCTCGACAAGGTCGCCGGGTACGTCGAACTCGCTCAGGAGGAGGGTGGGAAGGTCATCACGGGAGGCGAGCGGCTCACCGGTGCCGCACATGCCAAGGGCTTCTATTACCCGCCGACGGTGATCACCGGGCTCACCAATGAGTCCCGCACCGCTCGCGAGGAGATCTTCGGCCCGGTGGAGACGGTCATCGGCTTCGACACCGAGGACGAGGCGCTGCGGATCGCCAACGACTCCCCGTACGGCCTGGCCGGAATGCTGTTCACGCAGAACCTCGATCGCGCTCATCGAATGGCAGCGCGATGGAGGGCCGGGACCGTCTGGATCAACACCTTCTTCGAGAGGGATCTGCGCCTGCCGTTCGGTGGGGAGGGCATCAGCGGACTCGGCCGCGAAGGCGGTCAGTACTCCCGCGAATTCTTCACCGAGCCCCGCGCGGTGACCATCCGGCTACGCAAGTGAGTGCGGCAGGCATGTCCGAGCACGCCGCGGCAGAGACCTGTGTGGTGGTCGGCGCCACGGGCGCGATGGGATCGGTCATCGTCGAGCGACTCGTCGGTCGCGGCCATCGGGTGGTGGCGGTGGCCCGTTCACAGGAGCAGCTCGACAAACTCGCGACGACGAGCCCTCTGATCGTGTCGTGCCGCACGGATATCGCCGATGACGCCGCGGTCGACGACATTCGGGCAGCGCTCGACGCGCCCGTCCGGATGGCGATCTTCGCGGCCGGTCTGCCGGTCAAGGGTTCGGTGGACACCATCACGCCGTCGGCGCTGGCGACCGCTGCCAACGTCAAGGTGGCCGGGCCGGTGCGGCTGCTGCACGCGGTGCGGGCTCACCTTGTGCCGGGATCGCGGTTCGTGGCGATCGCCGGATCGCTCGGTATCGAACCCGGTCCGCTCGATGCCGGCCCGGGCACCGCGAATGCCGCACTGCTGAACCTGATGCGGCAGATCAGTGCGCTGTACGGGCCGAAGGGAATCACCACGCACACCGTCGCGCCCGGGCCCGTCGACACGCCTCGGTTGCGCGCGATCATCGAGACCGAGTCGCAGCAGACCGGGCAAGCGATCGAGGAGATCTGGGCGCGCTACCGCGCCAAGACCGCGCTGGGCCGTCTACCCACGCTCGAGGAGATCGCCTGGGTGGTGGAAACGCTGTTGGCGCCGGAAGCCGACGTCCTGCACGGCGCCGTCCTCACCGCCGACGGCGGCGTGCGCCACGGACTTCTCTAGAAGGGAAAGACCATGCCGGTAGCCCACTTTCACCTGCCCGTCGGAGCGGCGACACCCGATCAGGAGCGCCGACTGCTGACCGAGGCGGCGGCAGCCTACTCGCGAGTCCTCGACTCTCCGATCGAGCGGGTGCGGACCTTCCTGGTGCACTATGACCCCGCTCACCTCACGGTGGCCGGGGAGCTCGTCGCCGAGAGCGGTGTGGTTGCGCCGTATTTCACCGCAATCGTGCTGGCCGGACGATCTGTGAAGCAACGTCAGCAATTGCTCGCTGCATTCACCGACCTCATCGTGGACGTCCTCGACGTCGACCGCGCCGGCGTACGCGGACAGATCATCGAGGTCGATCCGGACAACTGGGGGATCGCGGGCCGTCCGGCGTTGGGTGCGCGTGCATCGGAGATCGCGGCCCGCGCAGGCACTCCCTGACCCTCGTGCGTCGAGTGGGCGCTGTTCCGCATCGAGTGTGCGTCCAGCGCCGTCAGAAGGGTGGTGGGTCGTTGCGTTCGGCACGGTCGGCGGCGTCATCGGCCTCGTCGCGGGCATGGGCGTACCTGGTGTCGATGGCCCGGCGTGCCGGGTGATCGGGCGGCTTGGGGGCCAGGACAGCCAGGCCGGGGAACATGTCGGAGCCGCGGAAGGCGTTGCCTTCGAACCAGTGCCCGGACGGGGACTGGAAGAACGCCCGCATCAGCGAGTCCTGAAAGTCGCGCCATCGCCCGAACGTTTTGTGTCGGTGGTGAAAACGGCACAGTGGTCCCAGGTTCCACACCGCGGTCGGTCCGCCCCGCTCCGGATGCTTGTGATCGAACGGGATCTTGTGGTCCAGATCGGTGGTGGATACGGGCGCGTTGCAACCCGGCCAGGTACAACACGGCTCACCCGCCCGGATGTAGGCCTGAGTACGTTTGCCGGGCCGGTACTTCCACCCGTCGAGACCTTGCATCGCGAGTTCTCGGGACACCCCGACGCGGCGGGTGAACTCCCGATTGTCGAGGTCGCGCACGGAGTCGGCATCGATGACGCCGAACCCGTCGAGATAGCCGGGTTCGTCATCTTCACCGTCGAGTGTGGATTGGTTGGCGACCACGAATATCGTTGCCGCCGGTACCGGTACCGGTACCGGTGGCGGTGGCGGGGAGCGGTGTTCGGCACACGTACACGAACAGTGCGATGCGGAATCAGCGTCGGTGACCGCAGGTGGGTCGACCGGGGTCGCGGGATCTGTTGGATCGCCGCCCACGCCCTCGTCAGTGGAATCGGCAGGTTCCACCGCCGTATCGGCGACAGTGCCGTCGTCCTGGTCGGCTCCTCGGGAGTCGTCGGCGGCCACGCCGGAGTCGAATTGCCCGTCCGCCGCTGCAGCAGAGCAGGAGTCGGCGTCGGTGGCATCACCCGCGCAGTCACCGCCGTCGACGTCGGCCGCGTGGGCAGCACCCTTGGCTTCGGCTGCAGGCTCGGCGAAGTCCTCGGCCGCTTCGGCTTGGGTTGAGGCTTGGGCGGAGGTGTCGCGTTCCTCCTCGCACGCCGGGCACCGGCACGCCAATCGGTCCTGGCCCTGGTCAGCGCGATCAATGCATCGGCACGGCGCTGCGCCATCGACCGTGGGTCCTCGCGGTGCACCTGCTTCGCCATCTCTGCCAACCGCGCCTTGACCACCGCACCATCGGTATCCGGCAACTGCGCCGACACTTTCGACTGCCCGGGATGAAACCGATCCGGACGCACCTGCACATCCCGATCTGTCTTGGCCCGCGTCCGCCGACGCCGCATCGCCGCCTTGTCGATCCGCGCGATCACGCAATCGACCATCATCACAAACCGTTGCGTCGACATGTGATCACGCGCCGCGATCTCCAGGGCCAGTTCGACATCGATCTCCCCCAACAGCTCCGGCGAACACAACCGGGTACGCGCCACCACCATCAGAAACCGCTTGAGATCGATCCGCCCGGCCGCCAACATCGCACCCACCTGCGGCAGTCGATACCGCACCGCATCACCGGCAGAAATGAGCTCCCGCGCCTGCGCCGGTGGCACCGACAACACCGCCCCCACCTCGGCAACCGTGCGTTCCAACCCATCCGGCCCGAACTCCGCCCGCGGGTCACGATCCTCGGCCACGGCCTGACACGATTCGGCGATCTCGACGCCGTAATCCTCCTCATGCAACTCATGCATCAACGACAACGCCTGCAACCGCCGGATCGAGCTCGTCGAGATCATGCGGAAATTCGCGGTCGCCACCGTCGCCGCACAATGAGCCACCACCTCCACCAACGCCACCGCCGGCAACCGCTCATCATCAGCCAACTGCGCCGAAAGCCCACCGGGGCCCAGCACCGGATCACCGGCATCAGGCAGATCGGCAACCCAGTCGTCGTCGGGTTCCGAACACGGCATCACGGACATGAGAAGAACATACAACTGGCCACCGACAAGACCCGTCGCCGCAGTTCAGGCCAGTAGAATCACTGTCGGATGCGTCATTCTGGCATCGAAGCCTCCCGCTCGGCGATCGTCACATCCCCGGCGGCCCAGTGGGTTTTCGGGACCTCCCGCACCACCACCCGGATGTTGGCGATCGGTGCGCCCAGTGTGCGGTGGGCCGCCTCGGTCAGCTCGTGCATGAGCGAGCGCACCTGTTCGGGACTGCGTCCCTGCGCGATGGTCACGTCGATGAACGGCACGCTCAGCCCCCTGCGACGGTGACGGTGCCGAGGGAGGTGAAGTGCGCGGCCACGCGAGCACCCGGCGCCACCGGGACGGCGTCGGTCATCCCGCCGGTGAGCACCACCCAACCCGGCTGCAGGGTTACCCCACGCGCGCCGAAGGTGTTGGCGGCGAACGCCAATGCCTCACCGGGATGGCCGAGGACGGCAGCACCGGTGGCGCTGTCGACGACGTCGCCGTCGACCTCCAGTAGGCAGGCCTCCAACCCCAGATCGAGTTCGTCGGGTCGTCGCATCACCGGCCCGGTGATGTACACGCCGGACGAATTATTGTCGGCGACAGCGTCTTCGAGGCTGAAATTGAACCCGGAGTAGCGGCTGTCGATGATCTCGATGGCGCCCACCGCGTAGTCGACGGCGGCCATCGCCTGGGCGGCGGTGACGCCCGGGCCCTTCAGTTCACGTCCGAGGACGAAGGCGATCTCCGGTTCGGCACGCGGGTGGATCAGCCGATCACGCGGAACCGGCAGCCCGGCCGGTAACGCCATCGCATCGGTCAGCCAGGCCACCGACGGTTCGTCGACGCCCATCTGCTGCTGCTTGGCGCGTGAGGTGAGTCCGAGCTTGATGCCGACCACGGTCTCGCCGCGCGCCCGGCGATCGGCGAGGGCGATATCCTGTGCGGCGTAGGCGACGTCGAGTGTCAGGTCCGGCCATTCGGCGCGGATCGACGTCCGTGCCGTCCGTGAGCGTTCGGCGCTCAACAGGGTCTCGGCCACCCGCCCGGCGCTCCAGGTGGTGGTGGTCTCCGATGCTGTGGTCATTTCGTTCCCTCCAGTAGTGCGGTGACACTGCCGATTCCGGCGAAGTCGGCGACGATGGTGTCGCCAGGGGAGATGGGGACCGCCTTCGTCATCGATCCGGGAAGTACCACGTGTCCCGGCTCCAGCGTCACGCCCAGCGGTCCAACGGTATTGGCCAGCCACACAAGGGAGTTGAGCGGCGAGCCGAGCACCGCACCCCCGGCGCCGGTGGCGACCAGTTCGCCGTTGACGTGCAGGTTACAGCCCGACAGTCGCAGGTCGACATCGGACAGCCGGGAGGGTCTGCTGCCGAGGACCACACCGCCCGAGGAGGCGTTGTCGGCGATGGTGTCGAAGATGCCGATCTTCCAGTCGGTGATGCGGGAGTCGACGATCTCCAGCGACGGCAGCACGAAGTCGACGGCGGCGGCGGCCTCGGCAACGGTCACTCCCGGTCCGCGCAGCGGCCTGCCGAGGACGAACGCGACCTCGGGTTCGATGCGCGGCTGGATGAAGGTGCCCGCCGGGATGGGCGCGTTCTCGAGGTGGAACATGCTCGCGGTGAGGTGGCCGAAATCCGGTTGATCCACCCCCATCTGGCGCTGAATCGCGCGAGAGGCGAGCCCGACCTTGTGGCCCTTGATGGTGTCGCCGTTCTTCACCCAGTCCTCGACCTGGGCGAGGGCGATCTCGTAGGCCGTCGAGAGTGGGGCGTCGATGAATCGGTCGGCGATCGGATCGATCGGCTGCATCTGGCGATACGCGTCGAGGAACGCCGCGGCGGTCACCTGGACATCATCGGACATGGGCGTGCTTTCTGTGTGGGGGAAGGGTGTGGGTGTGCTTGCGTGAAGCGAGAGGTGTGCGGCACCCTGTTCCGACATGCAGAGCAATCGTGCCGGACAACGGGACGGCGGACGTGGCGACGCGACTCCGGGCACCGTGGCGCGCGCAATCCGCATCCTCGATGTCGTGGCGGCTTCGGAACTCGGACTGGGGATTTCGGAGATCGCCCGCCGCGCCGACATCTCGAAGTCCAGTGCGCAACGAACCGCCGGCGAACTCGTGGCGGGTGGTCTGCTCGAACGGGACGGCACTCGGTACCGCCTCGGAATGCGACTGTTCGTGCTCGGTCAGCGGGTGCCGCGGCGCAAGGATCTGCGCGACGCGGCGGCGCCGTTCATGGCCGATCTGCGTGAGGCAACCGGTCATTCGGTGCATCTGGCCGTGCTCGACGACACCTTCGTGATCTACCTCGAGGTGCTGCGCAGCCCGACGGCGCCGCCGCTGCCCACCCGGGCCGGTGGTCGTTGGCCGGCGCACGGAACCGGCATCGGCAAGGCGATTCTCGCCTTCTCGTCGGCGGATGTGGTGGACCGGATCGTGGCAGGCGGATTGCCACGACTGAGCGAACGGACCATCACCAACCCCGGCCTGTTCACCGCGGAACTGGTCCGAATCCGCGGCCGGGGAGTGAGTTTCGACCTCGAGGAGTCGCGTCCCGGCGTCGTCTGCGTGGCCAGTCCCGTGGTCGGCAGCGACGGTGAGGTGGTGGCCGGGATCTCGGTCTCGGGCTGGCACAACCGGATCAACCTCGACGAGGCCGCCGCGGCGGTGCGGACCGCGGCGCTGGGCCTGTCGCGTCAGCTCACGCACCACTGAGCGTCTCATCCGGCTATCGCGTGCAGCGTGGAGACCTGGGTATCACCGACCGACTCGCCGGCCACGGATTCGGACAGGGACTTGGTCACCGCACCCGCCGCCGCGATGACCGCCCGCCGAAACTCCTGCTGCGCGGCCACGAATCGGTTGGCCGGCGCGGTTATCGAGATGGCCGCGACCACCACGCCCATCTCGTCCCGGATCGGTGCGGCAACACAATTGACATCGGCGACGGCCTCACCGGTGTCGAACGCACAACCATGGCGCAGAACGGCTTTCAGTTCACGCGTGAGTTCGGCGGGATTCGTGATCGTCGACGCCGTGTATCGCTTGAGCGGTGCATTCAGCAGATTGCGTTCGATCTCACCCGGATGGCGATGGGCGAGGAGTGCTTTACCGACCGCGCTGCAGTGGGCATCGAGGTGGGCACCGATGCGTGCCCCGGACACGTTGATGACCTGGTTGCCGACGACCTTGTCGACGTACATGACGCGGTAGCGCTCCATGATGGCCAGATGGGTGGTCTCACCGAATCTCTCCGACAACGACGCCAAGATCGTTGCGGCACAGGTCTTCACATCGACGGTACCCTGCAGGGTCTCGTTGAGTTCGACGATGCGCCAGCCGATGCGGTAGCGGCCGCGGGAGCGACATTGCAGCAGACCGATGTCGACGAGCGACGCGAGCAGCGCGTGGGCGCTCGAGCGGGGGACCCCGATGGCCGCCGAGACTTCCGACACGCCCCATTCCGGGCGGGCCACGGTGAACAGGTCCAACACCGGTCCGATCTTCTGAACCGTCTGCAACGCTGCCATGGATATAGACCTTTCTTGAACCTGCCTGGCCCGGTTGGGAGGCCACTATGTGTCTCTCGAGGAGGGATGTCCACCGGCATGTGCCGCTCAGCGGCACACGCCGGTGGTTTCGTCGGAATCAGAAGCCCCAGCTGTCGTCTCCCTGGAGTTCGAGGGCGCGAAAACTGCCGGTGTAGAACAGCAACGGACGCCCGTCGTCGAACCAGAGCTCTTCGACACGTCCGACATGCAGCGTGTGGTCACCGGCCGGGTGACTGTCGGTCACCGTGCACGACAGATGTACCAGCGCCCCGTCGAGCAGCGGAACCCCACGCCGCCAGGTGAATCGGACGAGGTCGGGTTCCGACGCCGCACCCGCGAAATGCAGGGACAGCGGTTCCTGATCGCACGCCAGGATCGAGACGCCGTACCGACCGGTCTCGGCGATCTTGGCGTTCATCCTGGCCCGGTTGGCGATCGACACGAGGACCAGCGGTGGGTCCAGCGACACCGAGGTGAACGCGTTCGCGGTCATGCCGTGTACCGACTCCTCGCTCTCACCTTCGGCGGTGGTCACGATGGTGACGCCACTGGCGAAGCGGCCCAGCGCCTTTCGCATGCGGAGCGGGGATGGATCCAGATCGGCGTCGGCAGCCGGGTGGGTGGTGGTGTCCATCATCGGCCCCGAACGATGTGCAGGTCGTCATTGTTGATCAGATCCGGTCGGGTCCAGCCGTTGACGTCGTACTCCGACATGCACTGTTCGGCAAAGCCTTTGAGTGCGAGGTCCTGTCCGCTGGCCTGGTAGGCGAACAGGGTCTGGAAGCGGACGGCCTCGTGATCGCCACCGTAGTTGCGTTCGTACAGTTCGTGACGCCCGCCGAACTCGGAGCCGACCGCATCCCACAGCAGCTTCAGCAGTTGTACGCGGTCGATCGCGGCGATGCCGTTGAGCCGCGGACGTACTGGTTGAGGTAGGGCTCGATGTCGGGGTTACCCCAGTCGGAGGCATGCGAGTTCAGGTAGATCAGGCCGGAACCCAGCACCTGCTGGATGATCTCCTTGACCCGCGGATATCCCACACCCATGAAGGTGCGATACGCCAGGCCGTAATTCAGGTTCGGCTGCACCGCGCCGCCGACCCACTCGTCGGGTGACTTGGCCATCGCGTCGGACAGACCCCAGAACATGTCACGCCAGTTGAGGATCTCGCCGATCTGCATCTGCACGCCACGGAATCCCGCCGAACCGGTCATCTCGACGCCCTTCATCACGCAGCCGGCGATGAAGTCGAGTTTGACGGCGAGGCGGGCACATCCGTGGAACATGAAGCGGTTCAGGAAGCCCGAGCGCATCACGAAGTTGTTGGTGGTCTCCACGTCGTAGGCGAAGACGTTCTCCCACGGCACCAGCACGCGGTCGAAGACCATGATCGAGTCGTTCTCGTCGAATCGACTGGACAGCGGGTAGTCGAACGGCGAGCCCATCACCGCGGCGTTCATCTCATAAGAGGTGCGGCACAGCAGTTTCAGGCCGGGGGAATCCATCGGCACGGTGAAGATCAGCCCGAATTCCTTCTTGCGCAGCGGCAGTCCGTAGTGGGCGATGAAGTTGGCGTTGGTGATGGCCGATCCGGTGGCGACCACCTTGGCGCCGGACACGATGAGCCCGGCGTCGGTCTCGTCGACGACGTGGACGCAGACATCGGCCGTCTCGTCGGCGGGGCGGTCCCGGTCGATCGGCGGATTGACGATCGCATGATTCAGGTAGAGGACCCGTTCCTGCGACTTCTTGTACCAGTCGCGGGCATTCTGCGCGTAGTCGCCGTAGAACTCGGCGTTGGCGCCGAGGGTGCCGAGGAACGACGCCTTGTAGTCGGGGGAGCGACCCATCCAGCCGTAGACCTCCCGCTGCCAGGCGACGATCGCGTCGCGCGCGACCACCAGATCGTCGGCGCTGTGCGCGGTCTTGAAGAACGGATGCGTGAAGCCGCCGTTACCGGTGTCGGTGGGGACGGCGAGGACTCCCTGGGCGTCCGGGGTGTGCAGTGCGTCGTACATCCTGGCAACCGAGCGCGCGGAATTCCGGAATGCCGGATGGGTGGTCACATCGTCGACGCGTTCGCCCCGGAAATAGATCTCGCGGCCGTCGCGGAGGGATTCCAGATACTCTTCGCCCGTCATCGGGCGGACGTCGTTGGGGCCGGCGGCGGTGGTTCGTTCGGCGAGCGGTGCGGTGGTCACAGATTCCTCCTGGGAGTGGTGGGAAACCAGGGATGTGGTGGAATGCCCTGCGGCGCTTGGCCGGTCGACGGTGCTCGCGTTTCTCGGTGCGAGCGGTATATGGTGGCGGGGCCACGTCCCTGTGACGTAGAACACTAGAACCCGGAGGTGTGGCACAACATGGCTGAGCGCGCACACTCGATGGACTCTGAGCGCACACGGGCCGACGGCTCCGACAGGGTCCTGACACTGGACACCCGCGAACTCGATGTGGCCGAGGGCCGCGACGAATGGCGTAGCACGCTGGGCTCGCTCTATGCCGAGATGGACGTCGACTGGCCGGCGTCCCGCCGCGGACTCGATGCCGAATGGGGTGGGCGCCCGGTCGGCGACCTGCACGTGAGTTCGATCCGCTGCGATGCGCAGACGGTCATCCGGAGCCCGGCGATGATCGCCTCCGACTCCTGCGCCGACTTTCTGGTGTGCGTGGTGACCGACGGTCAGGTCGAGGTGCAGCAACGCGGCCGCACGGCCACGCTGTCCGGTGGGGCGTTCGCCCTCCTCGACCTCGGTGCGCCATTCGTCTTCCACGCGCCGGGAACGTTCCGGCAGGTGGTGGTGCGCGTGCCCGGCACCTTGGTGGGTGGCCGGGTGCCGGAATCGCTGGCAGCCGAGTCGACCGGGCGCGCGTACGGACCCGACAGCGGGTCCGCCGCCATCGTGGGCCGAATCCTCGTCGATCTGGCGCAGACGGAACTGCCGTCCACCACCGCGGCGCCGTTCGCCACCTCGGCGTTGGGCATGCTCTCGGCGACGATCCTCGAGTCGGCTCCGGTGCTCAGTCCGGCCGACAGCTACCGCGCGCAGGACCTCGCCCGCATCGAGCAGGTGATCGCCGACCATCTGCACGACGCCGACCTGACGCTCGCCGACGTCGCCCACCGCAGCGGAATGTCGCTGCGCAATCTGCAGAAACTCGCGCAGGGGCAGGGCCAGACCGCCAACGGATGGCTGTACGCGGCGCGTATCGAGCGTGCCAAGCATCTGCTGCTGACCACCGGTGATCCGGTCGCGGCCATCTGTGAGCGGGTGGGCTTCCGGGATGTGTCGCATTTCGGACGGCTCTTCCGTAAGCACGTCGGTGTGAGTCCGGGACGGTTCCGGGCCGGCTAGCCCTCGTCCGGGACCTCGCCGAACAGCATCGTCGCCCCACCGGAGGCGAAGTTCGCGACGTCGGCAGCCGCCGCCTGCCCCTCCGGCGACGAGAGTGCCTTTACCGCATCATCTTTGGATGCGAAGCCCAGCCGCGCGATGGCGAAGGCGGCCGGTGGGGTGTCGTCCAGCGATTCGCAGTGGCTCATACTGAAGCTCGCGACACCACCGATCGCGTGTACCAGTGGTACATGGTTCGCCGTGTAGTACTCGTCGAATGCCGCCGGGTCGGTGGGCTGGTTGTAGATGATGGTGATGACGTACATGGGTGTTACTCCTCTGGTGTCGATGTGGGTGTGGATACTGAGGTCGGCAGTGCCGGGGTGAACTCTTCGCGAAAGATCAGTCGTGGTGCCATCCTTCGGCGTTTGAGGGCTTTGACGCCGGCGTCGATCATCGGCGGTGGCCCACAGAGAAATCCGCTCATGCCCTTACACGACGAGAAGTCGTCGAGGACGGCGTCGGTCACCAGACCGGTGGCGCCGTCCCACTGTTCCTCACTGAGTACCGGGTGGTAGTGAAAACCGCTGTGCTCCTCGGCGAGAGCCGTGAAGAAGTCCACGTCGTAGAGGTCATCGCGGGTTCGGCCGCCGTGGTAGAGATGGATCTCGGGGATGAGTCGGTGTTCGAGGGCATGTCGTGCAATGGATTTGAGCGGCGCCAGGCCGGTGCCGCCGCCGATCAGGATGGCCGATTGTTCCTGTTCGGCAACCAGATGGAACTGACCCAACGGTCCGCGCAGCGAGATCCGCTCGCCCACCGCGAGGGTGGCGAATACCCAGTTCTCCGTCGCCAGCCCACCCGGGGTGAGCTTGATGTGGAACTCCAGGCGACGGGTGTCGCCGGGCGGATTGGCCATCGAATACTGGCGGCCCACAGTGGTTCCGGGTACGAGCAACTCGCAGTACTGGCCCGCGTTGAAGGCCAGGTCGTCGTCGAGTTCCACCACGAGTCGCCGCGTGCGGGCGGCGATGTCGCTGAGTTCGACGACGGTTCCGGTGAAATCCCGCAACGGATGACGTGGGATGGACTCGTCAACCGAGCCGGTGGGCTCGACGACGAGGTCGGAACATGGAGTGGCCATGCACGCCAACGCCATTCCACGTGCACGCTCGTCGCAGGTCAGCGTGTACTCCGGCGATTCCCGATGGTTGACGGCTCCCTCGCGCACCAGGAGTTTGCAGGAACCGCAGGTGCCCTGGGTGCAGGAGTGCGGAATCCAGGCATTGGCGCGCAGCGCGGCGTCGAGGATCGTCTGATCGGCGCCGACGTCGAGGTCCGTCGATCCCACCCGAACCCGGTGTGTCGACATGGGTGTCGTTGACGCTGCTGCTGTCGTCGTGACGGTCACCTCAGACCTCCCACTGCACATGGAGTTCCTTGGGGCCGCGGAATCCCCATCCCCAGAAGTCGATCTGGTGGTCGGGATCGCGTTCGATGTTGGGGATGGTCTCGAACAGTTCCTCGAGCGCGATCCGGACCACGGCACTGGCGAAATATGTTCCGGCGCAGGCATGGACACCGCCACCGAAGGTGAGGTTCGGGATGACCGGTCGGTCGAGGTCGTACGACGTCGGTGCGTCATAGGCGTTCTCGTCGTTGTTGGCCGAGCCGTAGGACAGCATGACCAGTGAGCCTTCGGGCAAGGTGACACCGCCGACGGTGACCTCACTGGTGGCCACCTTGACAGCGGCCGACCAGATCGGTGCCACCCACCGCATACCCTCGGCGACGGCCCGGGGGATCAGCGCCGAATCGTCGATGACCCGTTCCAATTGTTCTGGACGACTGAACAATCCGGCCAGCGTGGTACCCATCGCGTGGCCCGGTTCCTGCATCGCGCCGAGCAGGAACACGTAGAGGTTGGGGTAGATGACGTCGCGGCTGCGGGTCTGACCCTCGGGCATGCCGTCGTGCAGCCAGTGGGAGATCGCGGTGTGGTCGGGGTGATCGATCCAGTGATCGATCTTGGGGTCGACGTGCGCGATGATCTCGGCCTTGGCCTCGTCGCCGGGAATGAAGCCGTCGGGGTTGGCGAATTCGCCGTCGGCGGTCATGTCGGCGTTGGTGAACGAGACGCTGAGCTTGTGGAACCATTCGCGGAGTTTGTCGGTGCTGACATCGTTCAGCCCGAGCAGGTCGCCGAGGGCGCGGACGCTGACCGGCTCGCAGTACTCGGCAACGATGTCGGCGCTGCCGTTGTCCTCGAAGTCCTCGAGGCGGGCCCGGGCGAACGGCCGGACCAGATCGTCGATGTAGGTGTCGACCGCCGACGGCTGCAGGTGCGGCTCGACCATGCCGCGCAGTTCCCGATGCTCGGGACCGTTGGAGTTGAGGATCGCGCCGGGACCGAAAGTACGCCCGCCGGCCGGTGAGATCACCGCCGGCCAATGGTCCGAATCCTTGGCGATCTCCATACACAATTGCCTGGTCGAGACGATGTGCAGGCCGAGCTGCGGGACGAATGCCACCGGCGCCTCGCGGCGCAGACGTTCGTAGAACGGACGTGGATCGGCCTCGAGTTCGGCCATGGTGATGTCGGTGATCCAGCTGGGTGTCACCGGAGATGCAAGGGTCATGGGTTCCTCCGTCTGGGTATTCCGAACAGCCACGATCGACATCGGTCGGGTATCCGGGATGTGATGCCGGGCTCGGCGGAATGGCTGTGATCTGGAACACTATGGGCGGAGGTGGGACCAGAGAATGACCGAGAGTGCACCGATCGTTGCTCCTGAGTGCACCGACCGCACAGCGTCCACCGCCGTCGCGGTGACCACCCGTGAGCTCGCGTCGTCGGAGGGCCGTGAGCTCTGGGCCGAGACCCTGGACTCGACGTTCTGCGAGATGGATGTCGACTGGCCGGGCCTCACGTCGCCGTTCGGTGGTGACATCGTTGCCCGGCCGGTGGGTGATCTGGCGTTGAGTGTGGTGCGTGCCGAACCGCACACCGTGGTCCGGACGCCCGCGATGATCGAGTCGGATCCGGTCGACTGTCTGCTGCTGTGCCTGATCACCAAGGGCACCGCGACCATCGCGCAGGGATCCCGACGCGCCACCCTCGACCACGGCGCGTTCGGCGTCGTCGACGCGCTGCGGCCGTTCGTGGTCAGCGGGGTCACCGACTTCGAGCAGGTGGTGCTGCGCGTGCCACGTGAACTGGTGGCGGGCCGGATCGGCAGCCTCGTCGACGACGCCCTCGGGGTGCGCGTCGACGCATCCGGCGGCGTCGGACGCATCGCGTCGTCGATCCTCGTCGACCTGGCGAGCCACGACGACGATCTCGGTGACGGGCCGGTTGGTGCGGTGGCGTCGGCGATGCTCGACGTCGTCTCGGCCGCATTGACGCACCAGGTGCCCGGTGTCTCGGCCACCGATCGGGCACACGCCGAGGATTTGCGGTCGGTTCAGCACGAGATGCTGCGGCACATCGCCGATCCCGACACCACACTCGCCGACATCGCAATCCGGATGGGGATGTCGGTGCGCTATGTCCACAAGTTGTTCGGTGGCACCGGCACAACTCCCCGAACCTGGCTCTACGACAAGCGATTCCAACGTTCCTCGGCGCTGCTGCGCGACACCGACCGCAGTGTCGCGAGCATTGCCGCCGAACTCGGATTCCGTGATGTCTCGCACTTCTCGCGGGCGTTCAGCAAGCACTTCGGAGTGAGTCCGAGCAGGTACCGCCTGGTGCGGTGAGGCTCACAGCGGAATGTGCGCCAAATCCCGCCCCACGATGACCTGTCCACCGAATCCCTGCTGCGCCTGAGCCTTCCACGCCGCGTCGGGGACGGACGTCGATCCCGGTGCGAGATGGGTCAGCACGAGGGTCTTGACGCCCGCCGGCTGGGCGACCTCACGCCCGATCCGCCGGACGTCGGAATGCGCATTGCGATGGTGCTGAAGCTGATTGGCGGTCAAGCCGGACGCACCGACGATCGTCAGGTCGATGGCCTCGTGGACGAGCACATCGGCACCCTTGGCCAGGGTCACCATGTTCGGGGTGATGGTGGTGTCGCCGCTGAAGGCCACCGATCCGTACTTGGTGTCGAAGCGGAAGCCGAACGACGGGAAGATCGGTGGATGCCGCACCAGGATCGCGCTGACGCGGACGCGGTCATCCGACATCACCGGGAACGGCCGCATCGACGGGGCGAGATCACCCAGCGGTCCGGCGCCGACATCGGGAACCTCGATCTCGTGGGCGTTGTACCGCGTGCGGATATCCGGCCAGTTCTCGTCGCGCATACGCGAATTGATGTCGTAGGCGCAGGCGGCGATCGAGTTGTCCAGGAACTGCTTCAGGCCCGGTGTCGGGTTACCGGGGTTGACTGTGCTCACCTGATTACCCAACGCGGCGGGCGCAAGGGCGCCGGCCGAGCCCGGTCCGTAGATCGAGACGGCGTGAGTCAACGGGGTGACACCTCCGAACCGCAACCACAAGAAGGTGAAGAGGTCGGCGAGATGATCGGAGTGCAGGTGGGTGACGAAGATCGAGTCGACGGACCCGGCGTCGATTCCCGATGACGAGAACTGGTCGAACGCACCATGTCCCATGTCGATGAGGTAGATGTGTCCGTCGACGACCAACGCCGTCGAGATGCCCTTGCGGCCGATGAACGGCACCGGTCCGGCGGCGGTGCCCAGCAATACCAGGTGTGCGCCGGTGCTGGGGACCGACGGGAGTGGCGAATCTGCGCGACTGCGTCCCGCCGCGAAACCGGAAACGCCGACGGCGCTCGCCGCCAGACCGGTGGAGGTGAGAAGTTCTCTGCGCGACAACGACATCGACAATGACCCTACTGTTGGTGACTACTGCTGTGACTATCGGTGCGAGCCGAAGAACTCGTGCGCAATGGTGAGGAACTCGCCCGGCGCATCCAGATGGGTGACGTGCTCGGCATCGATGCGCCGGTAGATCCCATTGTGTAGGCAGCTCATCGCCCGGTCGGCATCATTCTGGTCCATCGCACCGTAGAGGATGCCGTCCTGGGTCCACGAGTAGTTGGCGTGCAGGAGCATGGTCGGCACCGTGATCGAGGACAGTGCTTGAGCGTGATCGAATCCCGCGTTCCAGGTGCCACGGTAGAACGCCGCTCCGAAACGGGGATCGTACTGATGGTCTATGCCGCGCAGGAAGAGTCGGATCATGTCGTTGGCGACGATGTCGAGTTCGACCGGCTGGTCGGGTCTGATGAGTCGTTGGGCCTTGATGGCGGCGGTGAGGACGACAGTGGAACCCGGAAAGATGTTCTGGTCGAAGAATTCCTTGCTGTCATTGACCCAAAACACCAGGAAGTCGTCGACGTGTTGATCAACGGCCCGGGTGCTGGAGCGGAAGTCCTTGTAGGCGATGGTCTTCGCGATCCGCGGGTACTCCGAGGAGAACAGCGGTGGATCCTCGAGGAGTGCGGCGGTCACCAGGTCCGGTCGGTGTGCTGCGAGCCATACGGTGAGCAACCCTCCGGAGGAGTTGCCGGTGACGTATGCCGGTTGCCGGACAACCGATTCCAGGAATGCGGCGAGGTCGGTGCCGATCCTGTTGGCGGTCATCGGATATCCCGCAGGTGTGCGGGTGGTGCCGTGACCCTGGTAGTCGATGTCGAAGACGTGAAATGACTTCGACAGTTCCGGCAGTACCCGGCTGTAGCTGAACCAATCCATCTGCTGGGCATGCAGGAGTACCAACGCCGGTCCGTGTGCCGGCCCCTCGCGGAAGCTGAAATCCACTCCGTTGACGCGGACGGTTCGTTCGCGGTATCCGGCGTCGGCCACCTTTGCGTGCCAGGGGGCATCGACGTTGATGCCGGTCGGGATGACCTTGCCGCGCGGCGGTGCCGCCGACGACCGACCGCCGGTCGATGCGGCGCCTATCCCGGCGGCCAGGGCTGCCGCTCCGGCGATGAGCGTCCGCCGGCGGGTCAGGCCGGACCCCGACGAGCTCTTCGAGGGATTCACAGTGGCACACCCTACAGAGGAATCCGCCATTGATGACGGTTCTGCACAACTCTGATGAAATCCTCAGAGTCTGCGCGGGGTGAGTTCAGTCGATGTCGGGAAGAGGCAGCGAACACAGCTCGGCGGCGTCGCGATCACTCAGGCCCAATCCGCGAAGGATCTGTCGAGTGACCGCATCGGTTGTCGCGGCGTCGTCCCGATCGGGTCGAGACAGGAGGAGTTGCCCCAGGGCCAGCGATGCGCCGACCACCACCGCCATCGCGGTGTCGATGTCGTCGACCTCGAACCGGCCGGCCTTCACGGCCGCGGTGATGTCGCGCGTCGCCCGCGGCACGAGGCCGTGTTCGGACGTGAGTACCTGAGTTCCGCGTTGCAGCGTGACGAGCGTGGCCTCCGGGTGGCGGCGATGCAGCCGCCCGGTCAGGCGGAAACTTTGGGTAAAGGCCTCGGCCGGATCGTCGATATCGGACGTCAGGTCGTCCATCAGGGCGCCGTGGGCTTCGAGGACCGCGTCGACAGACGCGTCGAACAGCTCGTCCTTGGTGCTGAAGTGGTTGTAGAACGAGCCGTTGCCGACATCGGCGGTCGACGTGATGTCCAGGACGGAGACGTTGGTCCGGCCCTCGGCCAGGAACTTCTGGCCGGCGCGGATGAGCGCGGCACGGGTGTTGGCCTTGCGTCGTTCGGTTCGGCTCAGCCCCTCGGGAAGGCTCACGTCAACTCTCGCATTCTTCGCGCACGGCTCGAGCCTAGTCGATGCCCAGGACTGACGAATTCGTCAGAAATGCTTGACTGACGATCGGATCGGATGTGACGATGTCGTCATACAGCTCGAGGAGGTGCTGATGACCACGTCGCATGACGTCCATGACGGGTTGCACTCGGAGAACGGCGCTCACCGCGGTGAGCACTCCGGTCGACACCCGAACCCGGTGATCAAGGTCGAGGATCTGGCGTGGCTGGAATTCGAAAAACCCGATCTGGTGCAGACGGCCGCGTTCGCCGCGGACTTCGGCTTCACCCCGACCCTGCACACCGCGGACGAACTCCACCTGCGGGGCACCACGGCCGGACCGCCCTGTGTGATCGTGCGCCGATCGCATCGCTCGGCGTTCATCGGTCCCGCGTTCCGGGCGGCCGCCGACGCCGACGTGCACACGTTCGCCGAGCGCGGCGGAGTCCCAGTCGAACGTCTCCCGGAGACCCTGGGTGGCATCGCCGCCACGACGAAGGACCCGAGCGGAGCCTTCGTGCGGGTGGTGTCCGGGGTGATCGAGCACCCGGAATCGGCCGCCCAACCGGTGTGGACCACCTACAACATGGGTGATCACCGCCCCCGTATCAACGGCACCCAACGCGCTCCTCGTACCCCGGCGATGATCGAGCGACTCGGCCACGTCGTGGTGCAATCCAACCGCTACCTGGAATCACTCAACTGGTACCTGGAGCACCTGGGGCTGATCGTCAGCGATTTTCTCTTCTACGACGGCCAGAGAGATCGTGGCCCGGTGATGAGCTTCATCCGCTGCGACCGCGGCGGCATCCCGTCCGATCATCACACTCTCGCCATGACCCTCGGGCCGTCAAACCGATACGTGCACTCCGCCTTCCAAGTGCGTGACCTCGACACCCTGGCCGCCGGCGGCGAATACCTGCGCGACAAAGGCCGCTACCGCTCGTGGGGGATCGGACGGCACATCCAGGGCAGCCAGATCTTCGACTACTGGCGTGATCCCGATGGATTCCTGGTGGAGCACTTCACCGACGGCGACCTCTTCGACTGCACGGTCGAACCAGGCTGGGCACCGATGACCGCATCCGGTCTGGCCCAGTGGGGTCCACCGACCACCGCGGACTTCCTCGGTATCGCGCCCGGCAAGGAATCGCTGCGCGAACTCCGATCCATCCTCTCGTCGCTGCGTTCCGGCGACACCGAATTCGATGTTCAACGCCTTCTCGGCCTGATGAAAGTTGCCAAGTCATGAGTTTCGCCGTACTGCGCACCGCCGACCGCTGGTGGGTGCAGGTACCCGGGGGTGCCCGACCGATCGACACCACCGCTGTCACCACCGCGGCCCTGATCGCCGATCGTGCTGCGGTCGCGGCGGCCGCCGACGCCGACGGTCCCCTCACCGACCCGGCGACTCTCGAACTGATCTCGCCGGTCACCACACCGTGTCGGGTGATCGCGCAGATGACCAATTATGTTTCGCACGTGCAGGATTCGGGGATGAACCCGGAGACCGTGCCGCTCACCTTCTTCCGGAAGTCCTCGGGATCGGTCAGCGGACCATTCGCCGACGTCGTCAAACCGGAGCATGTGAATCTGCTCGACTACGAGGTCGAGATCGGGCTCGTGTTCGGCCAGACCCTCGAGGTGGGAACAGCCGTCGACTCAGCCGATCTGCCCGGTCTCATCGCCGGACTCGTCATCACCAACGATGTGTCGGCCCGTGACGTGCAACTCCCCAAAACTCAGTTCTACGAGGCGAAGTCGTATCCGACTTTCACGCCGACCGGTCCGGTGCTGCTGCTCCTCGAGGACGGCGAGTTCGACCGATTCAGCTCGCTGCGGCTCACGCTGCGGGTCAACGGTGAGGTGCGGCAGGATTCGACGGTCGACGACATGATCTACTCGCCGCTCGACGCGCTGCGGGCGCTGTCCCGGTTCCAACGCGTCGATCCCGGCGACCTGCTACTCACCGGCACCCCGGGCGGCACGGCCCTCGTCGCCCCGCCGAAGCCGGTCGAGATCATCGGCGCGCTCCTGCCCCCACATGTCAAGTGGAAGAGCTTCTTTCGGAAGCAGGCGAGCAATCCCCGCTATCTCAAGGACGGCGACATCATGGAACTGTCCGTTGCGACCCCCGACGGTGCTCTCGACCTGGGCATCCAGCGGACCACCGTGAGGTATGCCCGATGACCGTCGCCTCCACCACGCACTCGTCCGATCTCTGGCCCGCCTCCTACGCGACACCCGACGACCTCGCCGTCATCGAAGCGATTCCACTCCCGGAGCGAGGGCTCCCGGCGTCGACGTATGCGGCCCTCGAGCGAGCCGCGGAACATTGGCCGGACCGAATTGCCCTGCGCGTCATGCCCGATGCGGCGCGGTGGCGGCAGAGCACCGACGTCACGTTCGCCGCACTGCTCGACAGCGTGCGGCGGTATGCGGCCGTGCTGACGACGCACGGGGTGCGGCGCCGCGACGCCGTCACCCTCATGTCGCCGAACTGTGCCGAGATGATTCCGGCGCTGCTGGCATCCGAACTCGCCGGCATCGCTGCCCCGATCAATCCGGCCATGGATGTCGCGCACGCGGTGGATCTGGTGCGACGATCCGGGTCCCGGGTGATCGTGGCCGCTGGTCCCGAGCTCGATCCGGCCTGTGAGGCGAAGCTCGCCGACATCTGTTCCGCCACAGGCATCGACACCGTCCTGCTGCTGCGGCCGACGGGGACGTCGGACCTGCCGGAACCCCCGGCGATCGACGGGGTGGCGCACGTGGCGTATCTGGCCGCCGCAGCCGTAGACATCGCCGATCCGACACCGGTTGCGACGCCGAAGGATTCGGACATCGCTGCGCTGTTCCACACCGGTGGGACGACCGGAGCGCCCAAACTCGCGGCGCATAGCCATCGCAACGAGATCGCCAATGCGTGGATGGTGGCCGCCAACACTGTCTTCGACGAAGGCTCGGTGCTCTTCGCCGGGCTGCCACTGTTCCATGTGAACGCCTTGATCGTCACCCTGCTGGCGCCGATGCTGCGCGGTCAGACCGTGGTGTGGGCAGGTCCGCTCGGCTACCGCGATCCCGATCTGTACGGACAGTTCTGGCGCATCGTCGAGGGAATGCGACTGGCCACCATGAGTGGTGTGCCGACGGTGTATTCAGTTCTCGCGCAATGTCCCGTCGACGCCGACATCTCCAGCCTGCGGGCCTGTGTGGTCGGCGCCTCGATGCTGCCCAAGGCCGTCCGCGAATCCTTCGAGTCGCACACCGGGGTTCGGCTCCTCGAGGGCTACGGACTCACCGAGGCCACCTGTGCCAGCGCCCGCGGCTTCGCCGAGGGGCAGACCGCCGGCACCGTCGGGCAGCGGATGCCCTACCAGCAGGTCAAGGCGGTCCGCATCGACGGCGACGACTGGACGGATCTGCCTGCGGGAGAGGTGGGTTCGCTGGTGATCTCGGGTCCCACGGTCTTCCTTGGCTACGTCGCCGCCCACGGCGACAATGGATTCGAACTCACCGGAGCGGGCAAACTGCACGACGGCTGGCTCGACACCGGTGATCTCGGCTCCGTCGACGAGCGCGGATTCATTCGGTTGACCGGTCGGGCAAAGGATCTCATCATCCGCGGCGGCCACAACATCGACCCGGCCGACGTCGAGGACGCGTTGCTCTCGCATCCCGACGTCACCGGCTCGGGGGTGGTCGGCCGGCCCGACCCACACTCCGGTGAGGTACCGGTGGCGTATGTGACGCTTCGTGCCGACGCGAAGGCCGACGAGGCGACGCTGCTCGCCTGGGCGCACGAGCACGTCGCCGAACGCGCCGCGGCACCGAAGACGGTGACCGTGCTGCTCGCGCTGCCGGTGACCGATGTCGGCAAACCCTACAAGCTCGCCCTGCGTGCGGACGCGACCGAGCGGGCCGTGCGCGACGTGCTCGGCACGAAGACCATCGGAATCGGTACACGCATCGTCGAGGGATCGGTCCTCGTGACGCTGACGGCGAACGCCACCACCGACCGCGATGCCATCGACGCCGCATTGGGCACGCTGCCCATCCGGTGGGAATGGGCTGACGGCGAGGAGGTTTCGCAATGACCGCCGTGGAGCAGCCAGGTATCGGACGACGGTGGCCGGTGATCATCGTCGGCGCCGGACCGACCGGATTGACGGCCGCGGCACTGCTCGCCGACCTCGGCGTCGAAGTGCTCATCCTGGAACGCTGGTCGGACGTGTATCCGCAGCCGCGCGCCGTCCATCTCGACGACGAGGTGTATCGGATTCTCGACCGGATCGGTGTCGGTGCGGAGTTCGCGCAGGTGTCGCGTCCGGGGTTGGGGCTCCGGCTCCTCGATCCGCGGCATCGGGTGCTTGCCGCATTCTCCCGCACCACCTCGGCGGGAAGACATGGACATCCGGCGGCGTCGATGTTCGATCAGCCTCAACTCGAAGCGGTGCTTCGCGGAGCGGTGGCCCGCCGGGAGAAGGTCACGTTACTCTCCGATGTAGACGTGACTCATGTTGTGCACGAGCGTGATTGCGTGCGGGTCAGCATGACGGACCGGACGACCGGCGTGCTGTGGGTGGAGCGCGCGGCCTTCGTACTGGGTGCCGACGGCGCCAACAGCGTGGTGCGTTCCTGCATGGGAAGCCGCTGGGAGGAACTGGGTTTCACCCAGCGGTGGATGGTGGTCGACATCGACACCGATGCCGAACTCAACCAGTGGGAAGGCGTCCATCAGGTGTGTGACTCACGCCGGGCCGCCACGTACATGCGTGTCGGTGAACGCCGATACCGTTGGGAGTTCCAGCTTCTCGACGACGAGACCAGCGCGGACTTCGCCACCCTGACCGCGCTCGACCCACAGATCCGTCCGTGGCTCGGTGACACCGAACTCGAGCAACTCCACCTCATCCGTGCCGCCGAGTACACCTTCCGGGCCTGTGTCGCCGACCGCTGGCGGGATCGGCGGATGTTCACCCTGGGCGACGCCGCGCACCTGACCCCACCGTTCATCGGTCAGGGGATGGGCTCGGGTGTCCGCGACGCCGCGAACCTCGCCTGGAAGATCGCGGCGGTGCTGCGTGGCGACCTGTCGTCGGAGTGCCTCGACAGCTACGAATCCGAACGCAAACCCCATGCGACGGCGCTGATCAAGCTGGCGGTGAGTATGGGAGTGGTGATGACCCGTGGCGGTGTCGCCGGAGATCGTCTCCGATCGGTCGCCGCGCCGGCCGTGGCGAAGTTGCCGGGATTCGCGACCATGGTCACCGACAGTGCGACTCCGCCGTTGACACCGTCGACCTTCGTCCGGCCGGGACCCATCGGCGCGCAACTGCCGACGGGCCTGCGCGCCAAGCTTGCCGGGACCGCGCAACTCGCCGGAACACTGTGCCCGAACCTCGAGGTCGGACCCACCGACGATGGATCGGGACGCCTGGATCAGGTGACCCCACCCGGTTTCCTCGTGATCACCGCCGATGAGCCCAGCGACGCCCAGGCCCACGAGATCCGGCGCCGCGGCGCGCACCTCCTCGTCGTCGCACCCGACAGCGAGCTCCGACAGTGGCTCGCCGAGGCCGGGGCGGGCGCGGCCGTGGTGCGGCCGGACCGGACCGTGATGCTCGCCGGCCGCTCGGTCGCCGCGGTCTTCACCCACGTTCCGGCGATGACGGAGCCGACGCTCGCCGATACCGCCGATGTCGCGGCGGTCCTCGCGGATTTCCTTCCTCGGGTAACCGCCGAGAGTTAGGCTGAACCACACCCGGGTTGAGGTCCCGGGGCCCAGATCGAGGACACCCGATGGTCGAATTCGATCCGCTGTCAACGCAGCGCGACGTCATACCCGACGCCGCCGCTGAGTTGATCGCGGCCGGATTCGGTGACCCGATGCTGGTCGGCAGAGGTGGGTTCGGTGCGGTGTACCGGGCCGAACAACCCGCCCTCGAACGCACCGTGGCGATCAAGATCCTCACCGATCACCTCGACGACGCCAGCCTGGAACGGTTCTTCCGGGAACAGCGGGCGATGGGCCGGCTGTCGGGGCATCCGAACATCGTGAACATCCTGGAGATCGGTTCCACCCCGAGCGGCATGCCCTACATCGTGATGCCGTTCCATCCGCACGACTCGCTCGACGCCCGCATTCGCAAACACGGTCCACTCGACTGGCCCGACGTCGTGCGGTTGGGCATCAAGATGGCCGGGGCACTGGAGACCGCACACCGGTCGGGGACCCTGCATCGCGACATCAAACCGGGAAACATCCTGCTCACCGAGTACGGCGAGCCGCAGCTCACCGATTTCGGGATCGCCCGCATCGTCGGCGGCTTCGAAACCGGAGCCGACATGGTGACCGGTTCACCGGCCTTCACCGCGCCCGAACTCCTCATCGGCGATCCGCCGACGGTCGCCTCGGACCTGTACGGGCTCGGCGCCACCCTGTTCTGTGCACTCACCGGTCACGCCGCCTTCGAGCGGCGCAGCGGTGAGCAGGTGGTGGCGCAGTTCCTGCGGATCGCCGCCGAACCGGTTCCGGATCTGCGTGACGCCGGAATCCCCGACGAGGTCTCGCAGGCCGTCGAGCATGCGATGGCCCGTGAACCGGACGATCGACCGGCCAGTGCCGCGGCCTACGGCGAGGAACTGCGGGAGATCGCCATTCGGCGAGGGCATGTCGCCGTGGAGATGGCGTTGCCGTCCGCGGTCGCCGGTGACGCGGTCGGCGGGTCGTCGCGACCCGCCGGTTCCTCGACCGCGCCGCCCACCCCGGCGACCAAGTTCCGGCCTCCACTGCGGCCGCGTGCGCAGGTCGCGCGGGAGCGTCTGATGGACATCCTGCGGGCGGGGGAGCGTCGACGGCTGATCCTGATCCACGGCCCGGCGGGGTACGGGAAGACGACGGTGGCCGCGCAGTGGGCCGAGCACCTGTTCGACGAGGGCACGCACGTGGCGTGGTTGACCGCCGACGACGACGACAACAATTCGTCGTGGTTCACCACGCATCTGATCGAGGCGATCCGCCGGGCCGACCCCGAGGTGACCGCCGACCTCGACGAGGTGATCGACGATCACCGTGAACGCGCGGATCAGCATGCGCTGACCAGCCTGATCAACGCGATCCACGAACGCGGCGAACACATCCTGATCGTCGTCGACGACTGGCACCGCGTGACCGACCCGGCGGCCATCGCGTCGATGGAATTCCTTCTCGAACACGGCTGTCACCATCTGCAACTGCTCATCACCAGCCGCTCCCGGATCGGACTGCCCGTCAGTCGGATGCGGGTGGCCGACGAACTCGTCGAGATCGACATCGCCGAGTTGTGTTTCGACGCCGACGAGGCGCGCACGTTCCTCGTCGACGTCGCCGGTCTGGATCTCGAGAGCCGCGACATCACCGAGCTGTGGAACTCCACCGACGGGTGGGTGGCGGCGCTGCAACTGGCTTGTCTGTCGTTGCGGGGCAACGATTCTCCGGCCGAGTTGATCTCCCACATCTCCGGACGCCACCGTGCCATCGGCGACTTCCTCGCCGAGAACGTGTTGAGCACACTGGAACCCGACATCCTGCACTTCTTGCTGACCACCTCGCTGCCGGACCGGATCTGCGCCGGACTGGCCGGCGTGTTGAGTGGGCAGCCGCGGGGTCAGGCACTGCTCGAGAACGTGGAGTCCCGAGATCTGTTCCTGCGCAGGATCGACCCCGACGGCGAGTGGTTCCGCTATCACCCGTTGTTCGTGGAGTTCCTGCGACGACGACTCGAACGGGACGAGCCCGATTCGGTGATCCTGCTGCACCGCAGCGCGTCGGAGTGGTTCGCCGAACACGGCATGCTCGCCGAGGCGGTCGATCATGCGCTCGAGGCCGGTGACACCCGACGCGCAGTCGAACTCGTCGAGTCGGACGGCCGGACCCTGCTCGAGCATTCGCAGGTGTCGACGGTGATCGGGCTCATCGACAAACTTCCACCGAGTGCGGTGGTGACCAATCCGCGCCTGCAGTTGACGGTGGCGTGGTCGAATATCCTTCTGCACCATACGGACCGGGCGGGGATGGCCCTCGGTCGCGTCACCGCAGGTCTCGATGCCGTGGCGTCGGGCGGTGCCGAGGTCGCGCGGATGCGGATGGAGGCCGACATCGCCCTGGCGTGTACCGACGCGACCGCTGACCGGATCGACCGGATCGACGAGCTGGTGGCCGAATGTCTTGCGCGGCCCGATGAGCAGTCGCCGTTTGTGGTGTCGTCGGCCGCCGACGTCGCCATCATGAGCGCGACGCTGCGTTTCGATTTCGATGAGGCGCACCGGCGGCAGGCGTGGGCGATGCCGTATCACGAGCGCAACACCGGCGCGTACGCCGTCATGTATGGCAATGCGCTGGACGGGTTGGCCTACATCGAGGAACTCGAACTCGATCACGCCGAGTACTGCCTTCGGACCGCCCTCGAGGTCTCCCAACGTCCGGGGGTGGGACGGTCGCAGGCGTACCGCCTGGCCGCCGGACTGCTCGCCCAATTGCTGTATCAGCGAGGCGATTCGGAAGAAGCCGGCGTGCTGCTCGACGAGAGCCTGATCCTCGAGCCCGACGAGGGCATCATCGACATGATCCGCGCTCGCTACGTGACCGCGGCCCGGTTGGCGGTGCAGCGCGGCGACCCCGACGCCGCTGCCGCATTCCTGGAGGATGCGGCGGTGGTCGCCGATCGGCTCGACGCCCGGCGCCTGCGTGCCTTCGTCGAGAGTGAGATGATCGCGCTCGAGGTGCCCACCCATCGTGAACTGCGTCCCCGGGTGAGCTTTGAGGATCGTGACCAACATTCCACCGGCTGGCAGCGGATCGTCGCACAGGCCGAAGAGGAATCCGCAATCCGCCTGTTGCTCACAGATTCCGACGATCCCGAACTCGCCTGCCGGTGGTCGGGCGAATGGGTCGAGCGGCTCACCGGAACACGTCGACGACGCGCGCTCCTGCAAGCACGACGCCTGCATGCCCTTGCCCTCGCCGCGGCAGGCCGCACCGACGATGCCGAACACGAAGTGGCAGAGGTGCTTCGGGCCTGCGACGAGGCGGGAATGGTGCGTTTCGCCGCCGACGGTGGCGTCGGAATCTCCGCGGTGGTGACGGCGGCACGATCAGCCGCCGGCGGGCATTTGTAGCGGGTTCACTCTCCCCGGTCGAGCCGGGCTCCACTCCGTTGGTCGAGTCGCCCATCCGTCGGTCGAGCCGGGTTGCACCCCGCCGGTCGAGCCGGGCCGCACCCCCGCCGGTCGAGCCGGGCGAAGCGAAGCTGAGTCCGGGTCGAGACCTCGTTACGCGGTGCTGGAATTGACTTCGCGTTTGTGGCTGGTGTCGGGCCTCGTCCCGTCGGTCGAGCCGGGCGAAGCGAAGCTGAGTCCGCGTCGAGACCTCGCAACATGGCGCTGGAATTGACTTCGCGTTTGTGGCTGGTGCTGGGCCTCGTCCCGTCGGTCGAGCCGGGCGAAGCGAAGCTGAGTCCGCGTCGAGACCTCGCAACATGGCGCTGGAACTGACTTCGCGTCCGTAGCTGGTGCTGGGCCTCGTCCCGTCGGTCGAGCCGGGCGAAGCGAAGCTGAGTCCGCGTCGAGACCTCGTTACGCGGTGCTGGAATTGACTTCGCGTTTGTGGCTGGTGTCGGGCCTCGTCCCGTCGGTCGAGCCGGGCGAAGCGAAGCTGAGTCCGCGTCGAGACCTCGTGACGCGGTGCTGGAACCTCCACCCGACCGATCGCGGACTGCACCTGTGGATAGAGAAACTCGCCGACTCCGACCATACGGCAATATCCAACGCATGCCGGGATACATGTACATCCTCGAATGCTCGGACGACAGCTACTACGTCGGCAGCACGCGCAACATCGAACATCGCTTCGCCCAGCATAATTCGGGCAAGGGCGCGGAGTACACGAGGCGTCGCCTTCCGGTGCGGTTGGTGTACCTTGCCGAGTTCGAGACCGTCGCCGAGGCCTACGGCTGGGAAAAGCGCGTGCAGAAATGGTCACGTGCGAAGCGCAAGGCGTTGATCGATGGCCGCTACGACTTGTTGCCGGGTTTGTCGCGTCGTCGTTCTGCTCGACGGTTGAAAGGCGAGTAGGTTCCAGCGTCGTGTTGCGGGGTCTCGACTCGGCTCGTCGTTTCGACGGAGCTCAACGCGGCGGCTTGCGCTCCTCACCGGCTCGACCGGCGGATGGGGCGGCTGAGCCGGCGGATGGGGCGCACGGTGAGTAGGTTCCAGCGTCGTGTTGCGGGGTCTCGACTCGGGCTCCGCTGGCGCTCCGCCCGGCTCGACCGGCGGAAGGGGCGGCTGGGCTGGCGGAAGGGGACGCTCGACCGGCGGATGGGGCGGCTGGGCTGGCGGAAGGGGACGCTCGACCGGCGGAAGGGTACGCTCGACCGGCGGAAAGCGGGCTGCGCGATCGACGGAAGGGGATGCTCGACCGGCGGAAGGCGGGCGGTTCGACCGGCGGAAGGTGGGTGGACCGCCGGTCGAACCAGACCCTCAGCCCTCGAAGTACCGGTACACACCCTCGAGGACGACGGCGGGCCGGTCGCTGTTCTCCAGTTCGATGATGCCGTCGACGGTGATCTGCACCCCGCCCTTGGGAAGGTGATCGACCTGCTTGAGGGTGGCCTGCAGGCGCACCCGAGCGCCGGCGGGGACGGGATTGGTGAAGCGAACCTTGTTGAGGCCGTAGTTGACTGCCATGGTGACGCTGTCGATGGTGAGCACCTCCGCCCACATCGGGATGAACAGCGACAGAGTGAGGTAGCCGTGGGCGATCGGGCCGCCGAAGGGGCTCTCGGCTGAGGCACGTTCGGGGTCGATGTGAATCCACTGGTGATCGTCGGTGGCGTCGGCGAAGGTGTTGATGCGTTCCTGCTCGACGGGCTGCCATGAGCTGACGCCGATCACGGTGCCGACGAGGTCGTCGAGTTCGGCGAGGGTGCCCAGGTGGGTGGTGGTGGGTGTTGCGGTGGTCATCGGATACTCCTGTGGGACTGGGGGAAGGTGTCAGTGCTTGATGCCGAGAACGGTCATCGCGTTCTCCTTGAAGATCAGCGGCAGAACCTCCGGCTTCATGTCGAGGTTCTCGAAGTCCTTGCGCCACCGGTCGACCCCGATCACCGGGAAGTCGGAACCGAACAGGACCTTGTGGCGCAGCATCGAATTGGCTGCGCGCACCAACTGTGTCGGGAAGTACTTCGGTGACCATCCGGACAGATCGATGTACACATTCGCCTTGTGGGTGGCGATCGAGATCTGCTGATCGACCCACGGCACCGCAGGGTGAGCCATCACGATGGTCAGGTCGGGGAAGTCGGCCGCGACGTCGTCGAGCAACATCGGATCCGAGTAACGCAGCTTGATGCCGTGTCCGCCGGGCAGTCCCGCGCCGATGCCGGTCTGACCGGTGTGGAACAACGCCGGCACACCGGCTTCGACGATCGCCTCGTACAGCGGATAGAACTGCCGGTCGTTGGGTTCGAAACCCTGCATGCTCGGATGGAACTTGAAGCCGCGCACACCGAACTCGTCGACCAGCCGATGGACTCGTTTGATCGCGGCCTTGCCCTGCAATGGGTCGACGGAGCCGAACGGGATGAGCACGTCGTTGAATTGTGCTGCCTTCTCCGCGATTTCCTCCACACTGTTGGGCACATGCCCACTGGCGGAGGTGGCGTCGACGGTGAAGACGACCGCCGCGATGTTGCGTTCCCGGTAGAGCGCCGCCATCGTCTCGATGGTGGGGGTGCGTTCCTCGCCGGACTTGAAGTACTTCGCCGACGCCGCCATCAACTCGTCGTCGACGGAATGGTGACCGCAGCCGTCGATCTCGACGTGGGTGTGGATGTCGATCGCATCGATCACATCGAAGTCGATCCCGTACTCGTAACGCGTGCCGGTCATTTCGCGGCCGCCAGAACCTCGGCGGGGAACTCTTCGCCCACGGTCTCGAGATGATTCGCGAAGGTGCCGGGCCACACCGCGGCGACGTCGTCGGCGCTGAATCCGCCATCATGGTAAGACGTTTCGGTGAGCTCTGGATGTGACCAGAGAGCCAACCGGTCGCCGCCGATGGAGATGGCCTGACCGGTGATGTCGGCCGCCGCATCGGAGGCGAGGAAGGCGATGACACCCGCGACGTCCTCGGGGGTACCCATGCCGACCTCGCGACGGATGACGTCGGGAAGCGAACCGGTCTCCTCGGCCTCGTCGATGAACGGCTTAAACACGGGGATGGTCTTGGTCATCGCGGTCACCGCGACGGGACAGACGGCGTTGGCGGTGATCCCGGCCCTCTTCAGCTCCATCGCCCAGGTGCGGACCATGCCGACGATGCCGGCCTTCGCGGCCGCGTAGTTGGTCTGCCCGAAGTTGCCGCGCTGCCCGGCGGGGGAGCCGATGCAGACGACCCGACCGCCCTCGCCCTGGTCGCGGAAACGGTTCACCGCCTCCCGGACACACGTGAAGGTGCCCTTGAGGTGCACGTTGATCACCGCGTCGAAGTCGTCGTCGGTCATCTTCCACAGCACCTTGTCGCGCAGGATGCCGGCGTTGGTGACCATGATGTCGAGGCGGCCGAACTGCTCGACGGCGGTCGTCACGAGCTGCCGGGCGGTCTCGGTGCTGCCGACGGGCGCGACCACGGCGACGGCGCGCCCGCCGTCGGCGGTGATGGCGGCGACAGCCGACGCGGCGGTGTCGGCGGAGACGTCGTTGACGACGACCGCGGCGCCGCGACGGGCGAGTTCGCGGGCGTAGGCGAGGCCGAGTCCCTGTCCGCTGCCGGTGACGACGGCGACTTTTCCGGTGAGATCCATGTGATGCCTCCTCAGGCTTCGGAACCAATAATTAAATTAAAGCGTCAATCGTTTAAAAAGTCAATGATTGCGTGAGTGATAGGGTGCCTCCAGGAGGAGGGCCGATGACATCACCACGACGACTCGACGATGACCTCGGGTTTCTGGTCGCCCGCGCGAACGCGGTACTGACCAAGGCGACCAATCGTGTACTCGCCCCGCTCGGCCTGAAGGTGCGGGCCTACAGCGTCCTGGCCGCGGTCTGCGACCAGCCCGAGGGCATCGCCCAGCGACGGCTGGCCAACGACGTCGGGCTCGATCCGAGCCAGATCGTGGCCCTCGTCGACGAACTCGAGGGCCGCGAGCTGGTACAGCGCACGACCGACCCGACCGACCGGCGCAACAAGCTCATCGTCGCCACCTACGCCGGGGTGGCGCTGTGTGCGCAGGCGCGTGAGCGCGGTGCGGATGTGGTGGCCGAGTACCTCGGTGACGTCGACGCGGGCACGCTCGAGACGGTCCGAATGGCATTGCGCCGCATCACCTTCGACGAGAGTGCCATCCGACGATGAGGGCCTCACGCATGCGCGACATCCGGGCTGGCGTACCGGGCACGTAGGCGATCCTTGCGGATCTTCCCGGTGGCGTTGCGGGGGATCTCGTCGAGCAGCACCATCGACTTGGGGATCTTGTAGCGAGCCAGTCGCTCGATCAGGTAGGCCTCGAGCTGCTCATAGGTGAGCGCGTACCCGTCCTCCAGAGTGATTGCGGCGCAGCCGACCTCGCCCCACTTCTCGTGTGGGACCCCGAACACCCCGCAGGCAGCGACGCCGGGCATAGAGAGAATGACGGCCTCGATCTCGGCCGGATAGATGTTCTCTCCGCCGGAGATGATCATGTCCTTGAGCCGGTCGACGATCGTGATGAATCCCTCGTCGTCGCGGATGCCGACGTCACCGGATCGGAACCATCCGTCGTCGGTGAAGGCGGCGGCGGTCGCGTCCGGTCGGTTCCAGTAGCCGGCCATCACGTTCGGCCCGTGGATCTGAATCTCGCCGCGCTCGCCGGGGGCGGCCTCCTCGCCGTCGGCGTCGACGACCCGTACATCGGTGAAAAAGTGTGGAAGTCCGGCACTTCCGAGTTTGCGGGCGGTGTTCGACGGCGTCAGAACGAGTGCCCCCGGACCGGTTTCGGTGAGTCCGTAGGCCTGGCACAGTGCGACACCACGTGCGGTGTAGGTGTTCAGGGTGCGTGGCGGAACGGGTGCGGCGGCCACGATCCACCGACGGATGGACCCCAACTCGGCGGCGGCGAAGTCCGGATGCGCACTCATCGCGTCGAGCATCGTCGGCACACCGAAGCCGTAGGTGACCTTGCGTTCGGCGATCACGCGCAGCACGCGACCGGGTTCGAACCCCTCCTCGATCACCACGGTGCCACCCTTGAGGACGGTTGGCAGGGAGATGAAATTCAGTGCGGCAGTGTGGAAGAGAGGTGCCACCACCAGGGAGACCTCGTCGTTGCGCAGATCGAGATCGATGATCGGGTTCATCGCCGCGAAGGTCACCGAACCATGGGTGAGGACCACGCCCTTGGGGTTCCCGGTCGTTCCCGAGGTGTACATGATGAAGCACGGATCCTCGTGGGCGACGGCGCGATCGATGCGCGCGTCACTGGCAGCGGAGATCGCCGACTCGTAACCGATTGCGCCGCCAGCGGGTTCGCCGTCGACCACCATCCGGGTGTCGGTCCCCGACTCTCTCGACGCGGTGATCGCGATGTCGGCGAGTGCGGCGGAGTGGATGAGCACGCGGGCGCCGGAGTCGGTGAGTGCGTAGGACACCTCGGGAGTCGTCAGGCGCGCGTTGAGGGGTACGAGGATCGCGCCGAGCAGCCCGGTTGCGAACAACGCCTCGAGGTAGGACGGATGGTTGGCCGACAGCAGTGCGACACGGTCACCTCGTCGGACCCCGAGGTCTTCCAACGCATGGGCGAGGCGGGTGATCCGCTCGTCGAGGTCGGCGTAGCTGGTCTCCCGATCACGGAAGACGATGGCGACGCTGTCCGGTGACTGCCGTGCCGTCCGCTGTGGCCATGTGCCCACGCCCTGGTTGTGCATCGTTTCCCTCTCGAAGACCGAGTGTTGCGTACATCACCATAAAAGACAATGATTGATAATGTCAATGGTTACTCGGTGGAAGGGTACTGTCTGACTCATCGGGGCGTGTCGATCAGGGCGTTCCGAGCGTGATCAGGTGGTCTTCCATCGTGCGACGCGCTCGGCGTGCTCCGGCGACAGATGTGCCAGCGGCTGCATCGCCGCGGCCATGCCGAGTACGGATTCCATTGGGCTGGTGCGTGATTCCTGGAGCAGCCGCTTGGCCATCCGCAAGGCCTCGGGCGGATTCTTGGTGATGCGGGCGGCGAGGGCGCGCGCCTCCTCGAGCAGCGCGTCGTGGCCCACGACCCGACTGACCATGCCCCAGTCGGCGGCCGTCGCGGCGTCGACCCGATCGCCGGTGAAGGTCATCTCGGCGGCACGCTCGTAGCCGATCGCCCGCGGCAGGAACCAGGTGCCACCGTCGCCGGGGATGAGGCCGACCTGCACGAAACTCTCGGCGAAGGAGGCGCGTTCGGACGCTATCCGGATGTCGCACATCATCGCCAGGTCGCATCCGGCGCCGACCGCAGCCCCGTTGACGGCGGCGATGATCGGCACTTCCAGGCGTGCCAACGCTCGCGGCAGGCGTTGGATACCGGCGACGTAGGCGCGACGCTGCTCACGCTCGTCCACACCGAACATCCCGGTCCGATCGGCCATCTCCTTCACGTTGCCGCCGGCGGAGAAAATCTTGCCCGCCCCGGTCAGGATGATGGCGCGGACGTCCAGGTCGGCGTTGGCGGCGTCCACGGCCGACTCGAAGGCCTCGCCGAACTCGATGTCGGTGATCGCGTTGCCCACCTCGGGCTTGTCGATCGTCCAGGTCGCGATCGCGTCAGAGATCTCGATGTTCAGTTGGGGTCCCATGACTGGGTGCCTTTCTCTCGGTGGAAATACCACATGCACACGACGATCACATGCACACGGCAAGGGCTCCCGGCTCAGCCGGTGATCAAGGGCCACAGGCCCGCACGGCCGGCTCGCAGGGCGTGATCGGTGACCACCTGATCCCAGAAGCGGGGTGAACCGAACTCCGACCGCCAGGCCATGGCGGGTAACGAGTACCTGTGCAGCGGATGCTCTGCGGTGGTGCCGATGGCGCCGTGCACCTGATGCGCATTGCGGACGACCACCGAGACGGCCTGACTCACACACGAACGGGACACGGCGACAAGGAACTCCGATCGGGGATCGGTCCAGGCGTCGTCCGCCGCGACCCTCAGCGCTGCCTCGGTGGCCGCCCGCGCGGCCGATACCTGGATCGCGATGTCCGCGACGAGGTGCGCAACGGCCTGAAACCGTGCCAGCGGACGACCGAACTGGCTTCGCGTCGAGACGTGGTCGATGGACAACTCGAGGATGCGTTCGGTGGCGGCGCAGATCTGCACCGACCGGGCGAGCGCGCCGCGGAGCCGGAACGTCTGAAGCAGGCCGTCGTCGACGACGGCACCGGAGAGGGTGCCGAGGTCGACCTGCACGGTGTCGCGGGGCTCGCCGGCGACGTTGCGGCCGGGGGTGATCCGTGCCGATTCGGTGGGAATGTCGGCCGCCCGCAGCCCGTCGGCGGACTGCCAGATGACAACGATGCGTTGCGCCTCGCCTGCCCATCCGACACCGTGGGCCACGCCGCATGCGTCGACGACGCACGCTGTCCGACGGTGCGCCCCGACGTCGAGTCCGGCCGTTTCCAACACCCACCCGGCGAGCAGGTCGTGCTCAACCAGCGGTACCGAAACAGCATGCCGCGCTGCGCTTCTCAACAGTTCTGCGGCCTCGGCCCAGCCTGCGCCGCTGCCACCGGAGTCGTCGCTCCCGGTCAGCCGTGCCAGACCGAGTTCATCGAGTCGACGCCACAACGCACTGTCCCAGCCCACGTCGGCGGTGGCACCGCGCCGCTGCGCGTGGTCGGCGAACACCGCCGACATCATCTCGGCCAGGGCGGCGTCGACGGTTCCCGGGGCGGTCATCGCAGGCCCAGGCCGCGTGCGATGACGCCCCGCAGGATTTCGTTGGTGCCACCGCGCAACGTGAACCCCGGGCGCTGGGCAACGGCCGCGTCGATGAGTGCGTGGAGGTGATCGGGCGGGTCATCGTCGCCGGTCGACACATCGGCGAAGTCGGCGATGTCGCCCTCGGTGGTGGTGCCGAGAACCTTCACCACGGCAGCCGCGGTGTCGGCGGGTTCACCGCGAGTGAGTGCATCGGCCACGGCACTCGACATCAGATGCAGCGCGGTCACTCGCGCGACGTACCGACCGACCTCGGCGTCGGCGGGTAACTCGCCGGTGCCCATGGCGTCGGTGCATTCGGACAGGAGTTGGAACGTCGACAGGAATCGTTCGGGGCCACTGCGTTCGAAGGCCAACTCGGAGGTCACCTGTGTCCAGCCCGCGCCGATCGTCCCGAACACCATCGCGTCGGGAATGATCACGGAGTCGAGGTGGACCTCGTTGAAGTGGTGCGCGCCGGTCATCGACCGGATGGGGCGGATCTCGACGCCGTCGGCGCGCAGATCGACGATGAACTGCGACAGGCCCGCATGCCGGTCGGCCGGGTCGACAGGTGCGGTGCGGGCCAGGCAGATGAACGCATCGGCACGGTGCGCTCCCGACGTCCAGACCTTGGTCCCGGTCACCGACCATCCGCCGTCGACTCGGGTCGCCGATGTCCGGACACTCGCGAGGTCCGATCCGGAATCCGGTTCACTCATCCCGATCCCGAAGAAGCACTGTCCGGCCGCGATGCGTGGCAGGAAGTGTCGCTTCTGGTCCTCGGTACCGTACTTGAGCAACGACGGCACGATCTGTCGATCAGCGATCCAGTGCGCGGCGACCGGTGCACCCGCGGCCAGTAACTCCTCGGTCACGACAAAGCGTTCGAGATGTCCACGCCCGTGACCGCCGTAGGAGACGGGCACCGTCATCCCGAGCCATCCGCGTTCGGCCAGGCGCCGGGTGAAATCCTCATCCCAGCCGGTGAGCCAACTGTCCACACTCGTGGGAGCATCACCGGTTCGGTTGTGCGAGAGGAACTCCCGCACCTCCGAGCGCAATGACGTCAGGTCCGCGGAGTCGGCGGTGATCGGCGGAACGAGTCGTGGGGTGGCCATCGCGATCCACTCTGTCATACCTGGACCGGACGCTACAGCGATCCCGCCAACACCGATGTCGGTGTGACGTCGCCGAGTTGCAGATCGGCGCCGAGCGGCACGTCAGGCCGAGCCGCAGATCAGTGTTGGCACTGGGACTTCCAGCGATCCCGGGTGCCCACATGCGGTCGTGGTGCTGTCGCCGACACCGCCGCGCGCGAGGACGTCGCGCTCGCGAGGGTGCGGGGAATCGGGTGAGTGGTGGTGCGTCCGCGATGCGGGGCGCGTGGCAAGGTTCTCGCCGCCGACGGGCGTGGTGCCGGCAATCGGCAGACGGTGGTGGCGGCCAGCATCGCCGCACCCCACGCGCTCACGAAGACGGGGTGGTCGGCCACCGAACCCGTGATGCCCATATGCCCCGACCAGCGGATGCACCGCGAGATGGCCAGGCGTTCGGAGACGACGGTGATGCTGCGGGTTCGCGACAACCGGCTGATCCCGACCGCCCGACGCAACGTACCGATCTGTTCGGGCGACCAGGATGCGGGATGGGCGATCGTCACCGCACCCACATGCCCGCCACCGGCGCGTTCGGCCTGCTCGATCGTCAGGGCCACGGTGGCGACCACCAGTTGATGGGCCGGACGGTTCTGCCGGGCGGCGGTACGGATCGGTGTGACCTCGGTGAGGCGATCGAGATAGTGGCCGAAGAGATCGCCTGGATGGTCCGTCGTCCGCGGCAGTCGCGGTGTCGCGCCCGCGGGCCACCACAGTTGCGCGGGGCGGGTGGTCAGGTGCGGCGGCCGGGGGTTCGCCCCTGCGATGTCCGCGGCAGTGCCGGCGGCGACGACGAGGTGATCGTCGTGCAGTGCAATTCCCATGACCAGTCGCATGTACTCAGGATGCGAGCGACCGCTGGGCGCACACTGGCATCACGATGTCGGGTTCCTGGGAACGGCGTCCGCTGATCAGCCGAGAACGAGATCCTCCAGCGAGGTGTTCTTGGGTGTCCATCCGAGCGACCGCGCCTTCTCGCCGTCGGCCTGTTGATCGAGCAGCAGTGCCTCGGCGAACAGCCCGCCGAGGCGTCCGGCGGTGTCGTCGGCACCTTCGGGTACCAGTTCGGCCCCGGCGCTCTGCACGGTTGCGATGTCACGAACGGTGGGGTTGGTTCCGGATACCCCGAGGACGTGGCCCGCCGGAGAATCAAGCGCCAGCAGGGTGATGTAGAGCCGGGCCAGATCCTCGACGTGCACCAGGGTCCAGTGCTGGGTCCCGTCGCCGATCAGCCTCACCTCACGCTCGCCGGGTTGCGGACGAAGCAGGCCGGTGATGCCCTTGCCCTGGCCGACGACAACTGCCGGTGCCGGGAGGGACACCGCCACAGCCGAACTCAGTAGGCGTGACTCCACTGCGGGACGCCACGAGACCAGTGTCGGCGGGTCGAGGGGACTGGTTTCGGTGAGCGCGTCACCATTTCCGTGGATCCACACGCCGGAGGTGTGCAGGTACGGCTTGGCGGTGCCGGAGAAGGCGGCGATCACCGCGTCGGTGATTGCCCCGTCGAATGCGGCGCTGGTGGCATCGCCGGGCGCGGCGGTGTGGATGGCGGCGTCGGACGCCGACAGTTGTTCGGCGAGCCAGGTGGTGTCGGTGACGTCGCCGATGACCGGTTCGCCGCCGGCGGTCGCCACCACGTCGGACGACCGTTCGCTGCGGACCGGGGCGAGCACGTCGTGCCCGTCGGCGATCAGTTCGTTGAGGACCGCGGAGCCGATGTAGCCACTGGCGCCGGTGAGGAGAACCTTCATCGCATACCTCCGAGATTTGATGGGTGTCGTACTACGATCAACAACGTACTACGGTATTCGTCGTATTACCAGGGGTGGCGTAGTAGAGTACGGCGAAGCACCACGAACAGTGCCGGAAAGGGGAAGTGGGTGAGGGTTCTCGACCACCCGGACGCCGCCGACGTCACCATCGACGACGTGCTCCGTGCGCTGGCCGATCCGGTCCGCCGAAAGATCGTGCGGCAGTTGATGACCAACCGCGATGCACAGAGTTGCAGTTGCTTTGCGTTACCGGTGGGCAAGTCCACCCAGACCCATCACTTCCGGGTGCTGAGGGAAGCCGGGATCATCAGCCAGGAGTACCAGGGCACCTCGATCATGAGTAGCCTGCGACGCGACGTGATCGACGAGCGGATACCCGGACTTCTCGACGCGATTCTCGCGGCGGAGGACTGAACGGTCGTCCCCGTGCCGTCGATCTAGGATTACGGCTGTGTCGTCACCCCCGCCGACTCCTCCCGCCCGCCTTCGCCGAGAACTCGGCGTCGGGGACGCAATCGTCATCGGCCTCGGTTCGATGATCGGCGCCGGGATCTTCGTCGCCCTCGCGCCGGCGGCCGCCGCGGCAGGGTCGGGTCTGCTCATCGGACTGGTGGTCGCCGCGCTCGTCGCCTACTGCAACGCCACCTCGTCGGCGCGGCTCGCGGCCCGCCACCCGACATCGGGCGGGACCTATGTGTACGGCCGGGAGCGGCTCGGCGACTTCTGGGGATACCAGGCCGGATGGATGTTCGTGGTGGGCAAGACCGCCTCGGGTGCGGCGATGGCCCTGACGGTCGGGGTCTACCTCTGGCCCGGGCAGGCCCATGCGGTCGCGGCCGCCACCGTCGTTGCCATCACCGCCCTCAACTATCTGGGAGTGCAGAAGTCGGCGTGGGTGAGCCGGCTGATCGTCGCGTTCACCCTGGCCGTGCTCACCCTCGTCATCGTCACGTCTGTGGGTTCGGGATCGGCGGACCCCGGCAGCCTGGCGATCGGCTCGGACATCGGAGTGCTCGGGGTGTTGCAGGCGGCCGCGATTTTGTTCTTCGCGTTCGCGGGATATGCGCGGATCGCCACTCTCGGGGAGGAGGTGCGTAACCCTACCCGGGCCATTCCGCGTGCGATCCTCGGCGCTCTCGGCATCACCCTCGCCGTCTACGCCGCCGTGGCGGTGACCGCTGTCGCGGTGCTCGGTCCGCAGACATTGGCGCACGAGTCAGCACCGTTGGTGGCCCTCGTCCGCACGGCGGGAATGGCCTGGATGGAACCGGTGGTGCGAGTCGCCGCCGCGGTGGCCGCGATCGGCGCGTTGGTGGCGATGATCCTGGGGATTTCGCGAACCGTTCTGGCCATGGCGCGCAACGGCCACCTACCCCGGACCCTGGCCGCGGTGCATCCGCGGCGACACATTCCGCATCGTGCCGAGATCGTGGTGGGTGCGGTGGTCGCGGTGGTCGCGGCGGCCGCCGATGTTCGTACCGCCATTGGTTTTTCGTCATTCGGCGTGTTGCTCTATTACGCCCTCGCAAATGCGTCGGCGTGGACGCTCTCGCGGTCGGAGAATCGGCCACCGAGGATCGTCCCGGTCGTGGGGTTCATCGGATGCATCATGTTGGCGGCTGTGCTGCCGATTGATTCCGTGATCGGCGGCGCGGCCGTCGCTGTGGTCGGAGGGATGGCCTACCTGCTGCGACGGCGCGAATAAAAACCGTAGCAGGACAACGACTTTGCGAAACCGAGGGCTAGGGGATCCGCCCGTGACCACGTCACAGGTGGTTCGGCACTGTTCTCAACCGCAGGAGATGTCGGTGGGATCGATGGTCGTGATGCGGGCTGGTCGGCTTGTGCGATGCGCTGCATCAGACCGCAGCGGTGAGTCCTCGAAGTGCTGCGACGATCCTGTCGGTGTCGGCGCGACTGCCGACAGTGATGCGTACGCCGTGAGCGCCGCACACCTTGACCGGTATGCCGCTGGTGATCAGAAGCGAACCCAACGCCACACCCTCTCGGCCGGGGACGAAAAGGAAGTTCGCGTCGCTGTGCAGTGGTCGGGCGCCGTATCGACGCAGACGTCGTGCGAGGATCTGGCGTTCGGTGCGCATGGCCCAAACCCGTTGCATCAGTTCCCGTTGCGCGGCAAGGGCCACCGGCACTGCAGCGATCGCGGGAGCGCAGATGCCGAACGGTACCTCGAATGCGCGCAGCCGGCGGGCCAGATCGGCCTGCGCCACCCCGTAACCCACACGGAGCCCGGCCAGTCCGTAGGCCTTGGAGAAGGTACGTATCACCACCAGGTTCGGATGCCGGCCGACCAGGTATGCCGGATCGGTCGGATGCTCACTGAATTCGATGTAGGCCTCGTCCAGGATCGCGATCACATGTGGCG
The DNA here is from genome assembly GCF_040044975.1 of Gordonia oleivorans. Taxonomy (NCBI): domain Bacteria; kingdom Bacillati; phylum Actinomycetota; class Actinomycetes; order Mycobacteriales; family Gordoniaceae; genus Gordonia; species Gordonia oleivorans. Next base: position 42,865 of record NZ_JBDZDI010000013.1, on the reverse strand, counting down.
GGAGGGCCGCCACGAATTCGGTGATCGCGGATACGTCGAGCACCGAACCGGTGGGATTATGCGGCGAACACACCACCACGACACCGGTGTCCGGCCCCACCGCGTGAGCCATCGATTCCAGGTCGACGGCGCCGCGCCGAAGCGCGACCCCGACGAACCGCAGCCCGGACATCTCGGCGACGATGGGATAGCCGTCGAACGTGGGTGATGCCGACACCACCGACACGGGTTGCGGCCCAGGTTGATCGATCGCTGCGCGCGCCAAGGCGAAACACATGCCGACGACGCCGGTAGCGCCGGCGCCTATGACCACCTGCTCGGGACGCACCGCCAGGTGACCGGCGACCTGCCGCCTAGTCGAATCCGGAAAGAACTCCGGGTAGCGATGTGCGATGGCGCACTCGTCCCGCAGCACCGCGGCAACGGCCGGAAGCGGGGGATAGCACGACTCGTTCAGGTCCAGGCCCGCGGGCGGGCGCGCTCGACGGGATACCGGCGCCGGGAGTTCGGCCGCGGTCATGGCCGGCCCCCGAATCGGATGGCCGCCGCACCGGCGAAGTCGCCGGCGTGGGCGAAGGCCGACATCATCACCACATCACCGTCACGGATCCGGCCGTCGGTGATCGCGGTGTCCAGGGTGATCGGGATTCCCACCGCGAAGAGATTCCCGCACTCGTCAAAGGTATCGGGGTGTCGCTGCGCCGGAAGCTCCATCGCCTCACGCCAATTGCGCAGGAAGATCCGGTTCGGCTGATTGGTGATCAGCCAATCCAGCTGCGGCGGATCGATACCGATCAGGTCGGCCACCTCGATCGCCACCTCCGGCACCATCCGGTTTCCGCGGGCGAGCACCTTGGCGATCTTGGCCTCGGTGAATCCGATGTGTATCTGGCCTTCACCGGCCTCCCAGTACTTGCGCTCGGGGTGGGCGACCGAGGTCATGTCACCCGCGTAGGCGCCATACGAATGGCACATGGTGGCGAGTACCGGTGAACCACGGCCGTCGAGTGAGACCACTGCGGCTGCCGCGCCGTCACCCGGGATGGCAGCCTGCGCGGTACCGCGCACCTGCTCCTGGGTGAATATCTGCGATGCGCTGTTCTGTGCCAACGCCAGCAACGCTTTTCCGCCTCCTGCCGCCGTCAACAGTGCGCCGGCGAGGTCGAGCATGTGCACGAAGGCCGCACAACCGCCATTGTGCACATCGAGGACGGTATGCGGGCGAATGCCCAGACGGTGGGCCACTTCGCCACCGCAGCCACGGACGGGGACCTCGGGGAGTTGACTGTGGGTCAGGACGATGGTGACGTCGTCGAGGTGATCGGCCCCGTGGCGATCGGTGAGAACGCGTGCTGCGGAGAGCATCATATCCGCAGATGTCTCATCCCGGGCGGCGTGATGGCGGAACGCGGGCGCGGCGAACATCACGTTGTGGGCGAGGGAGTCGTCTTCGGCGAACTCGGCGAAATACTTTGCCGGCACCCGGTTCTCGGGCAAGTACCCGGCCACATCGTGCAGCATGACAACGGACGAGATGGAGGTCGGCATCATGATCGCATCCAATCGGGGGTGAGGGGCAGTCCGTGGTTGTGCCGGTATTCGGCGATGGCGGTGAGGTTGTCGAGTTCGAGCTGATGGCCGGCAGAGAACATGTCCCAGAAGTCGCCCACCCAGACCGGTCGTGACGCGGGAGCTGTTTCCGGATAAGGGTTCTCGTCATAGAACGGGTGGTGGCAGTTGTTCCACAGCACCACCGATCCGGGACGGTTGAGCACGACCTGAGCGTCGACGACCCGCATGAGGTAGATCATCCACAGGTGCGTCCCTTGATCCCAGGCGCAGTGATAGTCGACGGTCATCGCGTCGGGATTGGCAACGGTGCGCGTGTAGATGTCGGTGGCGTCTCCGAGGCGATCCTGGGCGACCCATAGCCCGGGCTCGTCGGTCTCGGCGAAGCCACGCAGGCTGTATGTCCATTCCTCCAGGGATCGGGTGTCGGCGAGCCATTCGTAGAGTTCGCGTGGTGGAGCGTCGACGTAACCCTGAACGGGACAGAACTGCCCGTAGACCGTGTCGTGCGGGTACACCGACCGCAGTCGCTCGAGGATGACAGGGGTGGCCACCTCGCGTGGGTGGGATTCGATTCGGGTGAGGCCGTCCAGGTCGGTGGCTCGTGCGCCCAGATCGGACAGGGCGGGAAGGGTTGCGGTCATCACGGACCTTTCGGGAGGAAGGGGAGAAACGGAGGTACCTCATCGCAATCGGTCTCGACAACAAGGCAGTTGGGCCCATCGGCGGCGAACAGTTGCTTACAGTCCACTCGCAGCTCGCCGGGGTCGGTGGGGCATCGGACATCGATTCCGTTGAACATCGCGGCGAGGCCGGAGCCGATGTCGGTGTGACGAAATCTATTGCTGCTGATGGTGTTCGGGAAAAACAATCCCTCTCGGGTGACGCACATACCGTGTGCGTCGTTGTTGGCGACGATCAATGTCACCGGTGCACCGTGTTCGACGGCGGTATGAAACTCCATGCCGTGCATGAAGAACGCCCCATCACCGGCGAACGCGACGCAGCGTCGTCGCGAACCCGCCGCCTCGGCGACGGCGACGCCGATGGCGGCGGCGATCGCATGACCCATGCCACCCATGCCGAGTGCGACACCGAAACGCTGCTGCGCCCGCAGTGTGAGGTGGTGGACGACGGTGGCGCCGATGTTGCCGGCGTCGGCGAAGATCAGCGCATCGTCGGGCAGTTCGCCCGACGCCGAGGCCACCACATCACGCAGCGACATCGACGCTCGGTCATGGTCGGGCGCGGGTGGATTCGGGACCTCGAGGAACTCACGGCCGGTTGCGGCGGGGGCGGTTGCCGCAACACCGAGATCGGCCAGCTCGACCTCCAGTGTCCGAAGGGCCGCCGGTAGCGACGCGACACCGAGATGGGTGCATCCCGGCAGACGAGGAGGGTGAGAGCCCAGGTGTGTCACCGGAATACGAGCAAGTACGTCGTCCAGGCCTGCGCGATCGGTGATGCTCATCCGGCACCCGATGGCCACGCACCTCGCCGCGCCGGCCATCGCGGTCACCGCGGACGGGTGTCCCATGACCCCGGTGATGCCGGGGCCGTGTGTACCGTCGGTGCCGGTCGCGTCCATACCGCCCGGCGCGGCGAGGACGTTCGCTCCGAGTCGGTCGGCGAGGGTGCGGACGAGATGGCCGACCTGGCGACGGGAGGCCTCCTCGCCAACCCAGATGACGACGCGATCACCACGGCGCACCGTGTCCGCGAGTTCGGCGGCGAATTCGGCGAGCATGGCGTGTTCGGATCCGGCAGTCGTTGTCGGGGCGACGGTGACGATACTGTCGGTGTGACGAGGCGAGGGCGATGGCAGCGGTTGTTGCTGAACGTCTTTGGGGATCACCAGAGCGGCCGGGAGGTCTGCGGCCAGACATGCCGCGGCCGCGTTCAGCGCCGGTTGCAGCGCTGCGGCGGAATCGATGACGCTGCAGTGGCCGGTGACGGCGCCCACGAGCCGCTCCAGATCGATCGTGTCCGGTGGTGAGAGCATGTCCTGAAACGCACCTCGGGACACCAATGCCGTTGGTGCACTGCCAATCACGGCAAGAATCGGAACCCGGCTGTCATAGCATTCGGCCAGCGCTCCGATCACGTTCATGGCGCCACCTCCGGACGTGGTCAGCACCAGGCCGGGAACTCCGGTGACGCGTGTGAGCCCGTCGGCCATCGCACCTGCGGCGAATTCGTGCTTGGCCACCACGGTCGGCAGGTCGATGTCCGCGGCGGCGGCGTAGATGTCCTCGATGTTGGCGCCGTGCACTCCGAAGGCCAGCCGAGTACCTCGCTGACGAGCATCCTGCAGAATCCGATGAGCGACGGACATGGTGGAGGTGTCCATGTACACCACTGTCCTCCCCTGCACCTGAAGGGCCACTGAAACCCGACGGTGGTCGGCTCGGGGCCTCGCGCCATACGATGGGTGCCATGGCGGTCCGCGCTTGTCACGTCTCGGCGGGGATGACACCGTCCTAGGCAGGTGAGGTCCGTGGGCGAGAAGAGTCGTCGGCGTTACGGACTCGGCTCGCGGCGAGGGGTTCGAGCGCGTTCGACGGTCGCCGCAGCCGTCGTGGTGACGGTGGCGCTGGGCATCGCGGGAGTGGTGTCGCTTCTGATGCTGCATCGCGCCAACACCGAGGCGATGTACCGAGCGACGAGCCGACAGGCCTATCAGGTGGCCACCGCGGTGGCCAGGACCGGCGTGGACGGGGTCGATCCGGACGATCTGGCCCCCGGTGCCGGGGTCGACTTCGTGCAGGTGGTCGACCGCGAGGGCCGGGTGTTGCGGGCGTCGCCAGGAGCGCCGGATATTCCGGTCGCCGACTTCCTCCTCGACGACGGCATCTATTCCTACCGCGACGACCTGTCGATCAGGGGATTCGACGGAGAGTATTGCGCGACGGCTCTCGGTGCCGAGTTCGGGGGCCGATACTACGCGGTGATCGCGGTCGACCGCACCAACAACGTGCGGCGCAGCGAGTGGATCACCGCCGCGATCATCGGCGTAGAGCTGCCGATCATCGTGGCGCTGGCGGCGCTGGCGGTCTATCTGCTGGTCGGCCGCACTCTGCGACCGGTGTCCCGAATCACCAGGCAGGTCAACGCGATCAACGCCAGCCGCCTCGACCGCCGAGTGCCGGTACCGGACGCCGACGACGAGATCCGCACCCTGGCAACGACCATGAACAGCATGCTCGCGCGGTTGCAGGTCAATCGTGGCGCACAACTGCGGTTCGTCGGGGATGCCTCCCATGAGCTGCGCAGTCCGTTGACCACGGTGCTCGGACTGCTCGACCTGGCCGACGAGACCGGGACAGCCCTGGATCCGGAGACGGTCCGCACGATCCTGTTGCCCGAAGCCCGCCAGATGCAGCGCATTGTCTCCGACCTGCTGTTGCTCGCCCGAGCCGACGAGAACGGTCTCACCGTCACGCGGGTCGATGTCGATCTCGACGACGCTGTCCTGTCCGAAGCGCAGCGCGTCCGCGCGATGGGGTCTGTCGACGTCCGCACCCGCGTCATCGCCGCTCGCGTCCTCGGTGATCCGGTCATGGTCGCCAGGGCGTTGCGCAACCTCGTCGACAACGCGATCCGGAATGCGCGGTCGACACTGTGGATCCTGATGTTCGCCGACGACGAGGTGGCACGCATCGTCGTGGGCGACGACGGCCCGGGAATCGACGGCGACGACCGTCGGCGGGTGTTCGAACGCTTCGCCCGGCTCGGCACCGATCGTCGTTCGGGGTCCGGGACAGGTCTGGGCCTGGCGATCGTGCAGGAGATCATGGTCGCCCACGGCGGCAGCGTGTCGGTGCTCGACGACGCCGACGTGTCGGCGCTCGGTGATGCCGGCTCGGTGGGTGTCATCACCGGTGCCGCGATCGAACTGCGGTTCCGCCGTGCGCCGGCGGGCGACGACGACGACGGCGCTCGTGAACACCCGACCACGGATCGGGCGGCGGCCGGGTCGTCAGACGCTGCGCAGACAGTACCCGGCCCCTCGAACGGTCTCGATGGAACCGACACCGAAAGGAGTATCGATTCGTTTTCGTAGGTAGCCGATGTAGACCTCGACGATGTTGTGGTCGCCGTCGTAGTTCTCATCCCAGATCGATTGGAGGATGGTCTGTTTGGATATCACCGTGTCCGCGTTGCGGATCAGTAGCTCCAGAACCGCGTACTCGCGGGGGGTCAGCGCGATGTCGGTGCCGTCCCGCGTGACGCGGCGTTCGGCCGGATCGAGTGCGAGCCCCCCGGCCCGCAGGATGGCCGGACGTTCCTTGCGGCCACGACGCATCACCGCCCGCAGATGGGCCTTGAGCACGACCACGGAGAATGGTTTGACCAGGTAGTCATCAGCTCCGAAATCAAGGGCCTCGGCCTGATCGTATTCACCGTCCTTGGCCGATAACATCACCACCGGAACCCAATTCCCGGCCGCACGCAGGTCACGCACCACCTCATACCCGTTCCGTCCGGGCAGCATGATGTCGAGAACAACGGCATCGAAATCCTCGTCCGAAGCACGACGGTATCCCTCGAGTCCGTCGTGGGCGATCACGACGCTCCAGCCGTCACTGATGAGCACGCGCTTGATCGTCTCTGCCGCGTGTGTGTCGTCGTCGACCACCAAGACCCGCACGTACCCGCTCACCTCCCATCATGACCGCATCCTCGCGTGAGACGTCGCATGCGGCCGGAAGGACTCCATGCACCACCGTATTCTCGCATCCCCAGACCCTCAGTCGACCCTACGCGCGGTCACCGGCCCACGCGCTGTGCCCCTGTTCGGTGCGTTGCGCCTGCGCTCGGATCCGACGGGCCTGGCCCAGGACCTCCGCCGCGCACACGGCGACATCGCGTTTGTCACCGTGCTCGGTCGTGATGTCGTCGTAGCTCAGGGTCCGGCCGCCGCCGCCGAACTCGTCGGAGACCGCGATGAAGCCTTCGCGAACGAGCCGGTCTACGGCTTCGCGCTGGGTTCGCTGTTCGAGCGGGGAATCCTGCTGATGGACGCCGACGAGCATCGCCGGCATCGCCGAATCCTACAGACCGCCTTCACCCGGACTCGGCTCGACGGTTACGCGCAGCGACTGCACCCCCTCGTGTCGTCGGCGATGGCGAACTTTCCCACGGGAGATGGCGTGGACATGCGCATCCCCCTCAAAGCGATCGCGCTGGATCTCGCGCTGGAGATATTCCTGGGTGCACGTTTGCCACGCGCCGACGTCGATCGGATGAACCGGGCGTTCGTCGAGTTGATCGAGGCGGCCGGCGCATTGGTGCGGCTCCCGATACCGGGCACGCGCTGGCACCGCGCCCAGCAGGCGAAGACCGTCCTCGACGACTACATGGCGGATGTGGTGTCCGATCGGCGCCGCCGGCCCGGGGCGGACCTGATGTCGGCGTTGTGCAGCGCCGACATCGACGGTGCCGGACGTCTCTCGGATGCCGAGATCGTCGACCATATGCGATTCATGCTCTTCGCCGCCCATGACACGGCGACGATCGCGATGACATCAATGGTCTATCGGCTCGGCCGTCATCGGCGGTGGCGCGACGAGCTTCGCGACGAGGCGATCGACCTGGGCACTCGTCCGGGTCTTGGTGAGCTGCGGTCCGCGGTGGCCACGGACGCGGTGTTTCGCGAGTCGGTGCGCCTGCGGCCACCGGTCCCGGTTGTGCCCCGTGCCGCGATCAAGGACACAGAGCTGTGCGGACACCTCATCCCTGCAGGGGCTTTCGTGATCGTTCCCATCGGGGCCAATCATCGCCGGCCCGATATCTGGCCTGATCCGGCACGTTTCGACCCCGGGCGGTTCATCGGAGAGCGGGATCGACGAGACCACCCCATGGCCTGGATGCCGTTCGGGGGCGGTCGGCACAACTGTATGGGCATGCACTTCGCCTACCTCGAGTCGGCGATTGTGGTGCATCACCTGCTCGAGGCCTATGACTGGACTGTCTCGTCGGATGCCTACGAGCGTGATGACGTGGCGCTGACGGAGAACGTCGGCTTCCTCGCCGACGTACGGCCGCGGTGACCCGTGCCGGGTGATTCTCAGTTGAGCCACACCGCCCGTGCGCCGGAGTCCCCGACCAGGTAGACCATCACGATCGAGCCGATCGCGGTGACGATCACCGCCACGCGCAGGACGATGTCGATCACGCGGAATACATTGGGCGACAGAGTTATCGGTAGTAGCCGCATGATGGCGTCGGAGTGCAGGGCCCATAGCAGGACGACCGCGACGAACAAGGGTGCGACCCACGCGATCATCTCCCCGCCGAGGTCGGTGTGTCGGTGCAGTTCGGCCGATTCCGGTACCCGCTTCTCCAACGCTTCGCCGGCCGATGTGGTGAGGGGCGTGATGATGACGGCGACGAGTGCGACGATCGGGGGCACGACGCCGAGCACGCGGCGAGCGGACGGCCACGCTGCGCCGATGATGCCCAGGAGGGCCGCAAGTGGGATCGCGACGACGGCGAGATGTACCAGAAGAGGATGCAGCGGCAGGCCGGAGATGGTGTCCACCCCGGAAGTGTCGCCGGACCGAGCTGAACGGACGCTGAGAAGCGCTCGGCTACCGCGGTTGCGCGATGGTCAGCAGGTGCTTCCGCGCGAACTCCTCGACCTCGGCATAGGTCGACAACGGCAGCCGGACGTTCGGCGTCAGCAGGATCGAGTGGGTGATCCGCACCAGGATCTCGGCGCGGGCCAGGACCTCCTCGTCGTCGAGTTCGGCGTCCGGTGAGCGCAGCACGTCGGCGGTGGCCTCGACCGCACCGGCGAGGAGGAACGAGCCGTTGAGAGTCAGTTGGTCGAGCACGTTGCCGGGTTCGAGTTCGAGGATCCGATTCCAGACCGGGTTCTCGCGGATGGCCGTCACCGTCGTCGCGAACGCGTTGACGACGCGGTCGGCGTAGCTGTCGGCCCGCTCGGCTGCGGCTCTGACCTGGTCGAACAGCCGGCCGGATTCGCGGATCATCACTGCGACGAGGATCTCGTTCTTGCCGCCGACCTTGCGGTACACGGTCACCCGTCCGACCTTTGCGCGCTTGGCGATGTCGTCGATGGTGGCGCGTCGGATGCCGATGTCGGCGAAGACCGCCAGCGCCGCGTCGAGGATCGGATCGGCCTCGGTGGCGCCCGGCGACGCGGTGAAGAGGCCGGAAACAGACATGTCGGAAGTCTAGTCGACCTCGGGGGTTGAAACAATGAGTGGCAAAACGTATCTTCATTTCAACGAGGTGACGTGGACCACCCCGACACCGGTACGGACGTGACGAACAGGAGAACGCTCATGGCACACGCGCAGGGCGCACAGACCCGGGAGTACGGCGAGGAGGCACTGGCGATCAACGCCCGACCGGTCTCGTTCGACTGGACCGGAGTGCCGCTGGAGTACATCCCCGGCGAGCCCTATGCCACGCACTTCTGGAACGTCATGCATCTCGTGCTGCCCGAGGGGGAGCGGGCCATGGCCGACGTGTTCGCGCAGGCACTGCCGCTGATCGACGACGAACGTCTCCGTGAGGAGGTCGTCGGCTTCGTCGGGCAGGAGGCCACCCACGCCGCATCGCACGAGGGCTTCCGAAACTACCTGCGCGCCAACGACGTCGAGATCACCCCGGTGATGCGCCGGATCGAGTACGCGGTGGCCAAGATCTTCGGCGATCACGGCATCACCAACAAGCGCGCCAAACGGGCGTGGCTGTCCGAACGCCTCGGCGTCTACGCCGCCGCCGAACACTTCACCGCGGTGGTCGGCGAATGGTTGCTCGACAACGCCGAATTCGACCGTGTCGGAGTCGATCCCACCATGCTCGACCTCCTCCGCTGGCATGGTGCGGAGGAACTCGAACACCGCAATGTCGCCTTCGACGCATTCCAGTACGTCGACGGCGGCTACCTGCGCCGAGCCCGCACCGCACTGATCGCCTGCACCGGCCTTGCCGCACTGTGGTTCTCGACGGCGGCCTACCTGTACCGCAACGACACCACCGTCAAGCGCCGCCGTCCGTGGCCGATCGCCTTCGCGAAGGCCGCACGGGCCCACCTCATTCCGGGCATCAGCTTCCTGTTCGAGCAGATCTACTACTACCTGCAGCCGGGTTTCCATCCCTCCTCGATGGGCGACATCGACAAGGCCGTGCGGTATCTCGCGATCTCCCCGGCGGCGCGGGCGGCAGAACAGTGAACTACCTCCCGCCCCCCATGACCGATGTCGAGAATCCGACCCGGATCCTCGCCGCCATCGGTGGGCTCGCCCGCGGCTACTCACGTCTGTTCGCCGAAAGTGCATACGCCGAGCGCCTTTCACCACCCAATCCCACCCGTCACGTCGGATTCGACCTGCGGCTCGACGTCATCGACAGTCGGAGAGCAGCCGACGGGGTGCGGCTGATCACCCTCGCCCGGCCCGATCGCACCGCACTGCCCCGGTGGACGCCGGGCGCCCACATCGACGTCTTCACCGCGTCCGGCCGCCAACGGCACTACTCGTTGACCGGTGATCCTGCCGACACCGCCACCTACCGAATCGCGGTGCGCCGCATCCCCGATGGACTCGGCTCCGCCGAGATGCATCTGCTGCGAACCGGGGACACCCTGCACATCCGCGGCCCGCGCAACGCCTTCAACTTCGCCGCACAGCGCGGGTGCCGGTTCGTCGCCGGCGGCATCGGCATCACCCCGATCCTGCCGATGCTCCGCGAGGCCCACGCCAAGGGACTCGACTGGACGCTCATCTACACCGGGCGCAACCGGGACAGCATGCCGTTCATCGACGAACTGCTGGCCCTCGACGCCGCCCGCGTGCAGATCCGCACCGACGACGAGCACGGTGTGCCGGACATGCGCGAGATCCTCGACATCGACGGCCCCGCCGCCCCCATCTACCTGTGCGGTCCGTCGGCGATGCTCGAGAGCGCCCGCCGGCTCATCGTGACCGAGGCCCCCGGCCGCGAACTGCACAGTGAACGATTCGCCCCGCCCCCGGTCGTCGACGGCACCGCCTTCCGGATCGACTTCGCCTCCGGCGGATCGGTCGAGGTGGCCGCCGACGAGACCGCACTCGCGGCGATCCGGCGGGTCAAACCTGACGTGCGGTACTCGTGCCAGCAGGGATTCTGCGGTGCATGCCGCGTCAAGGTGCTCGACGGCGCCGTCGCCCACCACGATCGCGTGCTGATCGGCGACGAACGAGACGACTCGATGATGATCTGCGTGTCACGCGCAGCCGACGACCACGTGGTCGTCGATCTCTAGGAGGAACCGTGGCAGACACAGCCCCACACCACGTCCATGTCGCGATCATCGGTACCGGCTTCGGTGGTATCGGTGCCGCAATTCGCCTGACCCAGGAGGGTTTTGACGACTTCCTGCTGTTCGAACGTGCCGACGAGGTCGGCGGCACCTGGCAGGCCAACACCTATCCCGGTGCCCAGTGCGACATCCCGTCGGCGTTGTACTCGTTCTCCTTCGCCCCGAACCCGGACTGGACGCGCCTGTATCCGCTGCAGGAGGAGATCCAGGCCTACATCGCGCGCTGCGCCGACGACTTCGGGATCACCTCACGCATTCGTTTCGGCCATGACGTCACCCACGCCGGCTGGGATGACCTCGCGCAGGTGTGGCGCCTGACCGCGGCCGGGCAGGAATTCACCGCCGACGTGCTGGTCGGCGCCACCGGTCCGTTCAGCGAACCGTCGGTATCCGCCATCGACGGACTCGACGATTTCGCCGGTGAGGTGTTCCATTCGGCGCAGTGGGACCACTCCTGGTCGCCGGAGGGCAAGCGGGTCGCCGTCATCGGAACGGGTGCCTCGGCGGTCCAGTTCGTGCCGCAGTTGCAGCCGAAGGTCAAGCAGCTGAGCCTCTTTCAACGGACGCCCACCTGGATCATGCCGCACCCCGACCGGCCGGTGAGTCAGGGGGTGCGCACCATGTTCCGGCGCCACCCGGTCACCATGCGCGCACTGCGCGAGAGTTGCGGCCTGGCGCAGGAGATGATGGTGCCCGGACTCGTCAAGCGTCCCGGCTTGCTGGCGCCGATGGCCGCGGTCGCCCGCCTGCACCTGCGGCGTCAGGTCGCCGACCCGGAACTGCGCGCCAAGCTGACGCCGCGATACGCCTTCGGATGCAAACGTCCCACCTTCTCCAACACGTTCTATCCGGCCCTGGCCGCCGCCAACGCCGAGGTCATCACCGACGGCATCGTCCGGGTCACCCCGACGGGCATCGAGACCGCCGACGGCGTCCTGCACGAGGTGGACACGATCGTGCTGGGCACCGGCTTCAAACTCGCCGGCAACGAGGGGTTCCGGCGCATCCACGGCGCCGACGACCGTAGCCTTTCTGCGACCTGGGAGGGCGGTGAGATGGTCGCCTACATGGGGACCAGCGTCGCGGGCTTCCCGAACTTCTTTCAGATCCTGGGACCGAACTCGGTGGTCTACACGTCTCAGGTGGTCACCATCGAGGCACAGGTCGACTACCTCGTCGACGCACTGAAGCAGATGAGAGACCAAGGCATCCGCAGCATCGACGTGCTGCCGGAGGCGCAGGAACGGTTCGTTCGCGAGGTCGACGAAGGGCTGGCGCACTCGGTGTGGAACACCGGCGGATGCTCGAGCTACTACCTCAGCCCCTCCGGTCGCAACTACACCTTCTGGCCCGGATTCGTCGTCGGCTTCCGGCGCCGGATGAAGCACATCCGGTTGGCGGACTTCACCATTCGCAGGATCGACGGGTTGCGACTGGTGGAACCCGTCGCGCACGAACAGGAGTTGATCGGATGAGCGCCTCACCTCTGGCCCTTCCGGGGTCGGTCGCCCTGATCACCGGGGCCGCCGCGGGTATCGGACTCGCGACAGCGAGGCGTTTCGTCGCCGCCGGTGCCGACGTGGTGCTCACCGACGTCGACGCGGCCGGGCTGTCCGCGGCCGTCGACAAGCTCGGCAATGAGCACGCCCTCGCGGTGCATGCCGATGTGCGAGAACTCGATTCACTGCAGATCGCCGTCGAGAAGGGCATCGGCCGCTTCGGGCACCTGGACATCGCGGTGGCCAACGCCGGCGTCACCCCGCCGCCGGCAACGCTGCGCGACATCGCACCCGAGGACTTCCGGCGCGTCATCGACATCAATCTGATCGGCGCCTTCAACACCATCAAGGCCACCATCGAACCGATCACGCAGCGCCGCGGCCACATCGAACTCGTCGCCTCCTGCGCGGCCTTCGCGCCGGGGATGGGCGGATCGGCCTACATGATCAGCAAATCCGCGGTCGAACAACTCGGCCGCGCACTGCGCATCGAGCTGGCACCGCACGGTGCGTCGGCCGGGCTGGCGTACTTCGGCATCGTCGAGACCGGAATGACCCGGGCAACACTCGACGACGATCCGCTCGGCAAGGAGATCGGCGCGCAGCTGCCGTGGCCGCTGAACAAGCGGATCAGCGTCGAGCAGGCCGCAGAGGTCATCGTCACCGCCTCCGCCGAGCGTAAGGCGCGCACGATCGCGCCGCGTCAGTGGACCGCCTACTCGCTGCTGCGCGGCCTGATCAATCCGGTTCTCGACGCACAGTTGGTGCGGGACAAGTCCATTCACTCGATCATCACCACGCTCGAATCGGCGGACCGGCCATGAAGTGGCGGGAACTCAACATCGTCGGCGACCCGTTCTTCGCCAGTGCACCCGTGTGCACCACGGTGACGCTCGACATCGAGGCCACACCGGAGCAGGTGTGGGAGGTGCTCGCCGCCGACGACGCCGTGGTGTCGTGGAGTCCGTTGGTGACCGCCGCGAGCTGGGCCGGGGAGCGTGGCGTGGGGGCGGTCCGGACCGTCGCCATCGCCAAGGTGCTGTCGGTGCAGGAGCGGTTCTACCGCTGGGATGAGAACTCCCGCATGACCTTTGCCGCGACCCGCACCACCGGCCCCGGCATCAGGGCGTTCGCCGAGGACTATGTGCTGACCGAGCAGGTCGGCTCCACCCGCCTCGACTGGACGGTGGCGATCGACGTGCCGGCGCCGCTACGTGCCGCGGGACGTCCCGTGAGTGCGGGACTCGGCGCCGCGGTGCGACAACTCGCAAAAGGATTGCACCACAAAGTGGTTGGGTAGCCCGCTGGCACCCGCTTATTGACAGCCAGACAACACAACGTCAGAATAATTGGCAGCACGCCAACAGTGCGCCACGAGGAGGACAGTGATGACGACCGAGACCCTCTGCTCGCATTTCCAGCGTCGGGTGACCGAGGTGCCGAACAAGGTGGCCATCCGCAGTGCGGACGGCACGCAGTCCGTGACGTGGGCGCAGTACGGACGTCGTGTCCGTGAGGTTGCGGCGGGACTCGCGGCGCAGGGGGTGACCCGCGGTGACGTGGTGGGCATCATGCTCACCAACCGCATCGAGTTCCATATCGTCGACGCGGCCGCGATGCACCTCGGCGCGGTGACCTTCTCGGTGTACAACACCAACGCCGCACCCCAGATCGCCTACCTGTTCAACAACGCCGAGCCCCATGTCGTCATCACCGAAACCCAGTTCCTGCCACGGGTCCTCGAGGCCGCGCGCGGCACATCCGTGCAGACGGTCGTCGTCGTCGACGGGACCGACGGTGCGGACGCCACCGACGGTGGTCCCGGACTGATCGCCCTCGCCGACCTGATCGCGCGCGGGGACGCCGACTTCGACTTCGACTCGAAGTGGCGCGTCGGCACCCGCGACGACGTGCTGACACTCATCTACACCAGCGGCACCACGGGAAACCCCAAGGGAGTCGAGCTCACCCACGCAAATCTGCTCTATCAGCTCGAGGTGATCACCGACGTGATCGGGGACCTCACCAACGGCCGGGTGATCTCCTACCTGCCGGATGCCCACCTGATCAATCGCTGGATCTGTCAGTACGCGCCGATGCATTTCGGCATCACGGTGACCGATCTGGACAACCCGAAGGCGTTGGTGGAGACCCTCGGTCAGGTGCGCCCCACCTTCTTCGTGGCGGTGCCGATGCTCTGGTACAAGATCAAGGGCAACGTCGAGGTCACCATTGCCGGTGAATCCGGTGTCAAGGGATCGTTGGCGCGCTGGGCGCTGGCGGCGGGCAGGAAGAAGGCCGCCGCCATCGTCGCCGGCACGAAACTGAATCCGGTGGACACGGTGGCCGCTGAGGTCGCCGATCGATTGGTGCTGTCGAAGCTGCGGGCGAAGTTGGGCATGAATGACCTGACCGCCGCAGTGTCGGGGGCAGCACCGATCGATGTGGGTGCACTGGAATTCATGCTGGCACTCGGTGTTCCGGTGATGGAGGCGTGGGGGATGTCGGAGACCTCGGCCGTCACCACGGTGAATCCGATCACCGCTCCCATGTACGGCTCGGTGGGTCGCGCGATCCCCGGCACCGAGGTCATCCTCGCCGCCGACGGCGAAGTCCTGGTTCGGGGCGGTGGTGTGATGCGCGGCTACCGCAACGACCCGACGCGGACCGCCGACACCCTCGATGCCGACGGCTGGATCCACACCGGAGACATCGGGACCCTTGATGATCGGGGCTACCTGAAGATCATCGACCGCAAGAAGGAGCTGATCATCAACTCCGGCGGAAAGAATATGTCGCCCAGCAACATCGAGGGGGCACTGAAGGCGGTGAGCCCGCTCGTCGGTTCGGTCGCGGCAATCGGTGACAACCGTCCGTTCGTCTCGGCGCTGATCACCCTCGACCCGGATGCCGCCGCGGTGTTCGCGGCGCAGCGCGGGGTCGACGTCGATCCCGAATCCCTCTCGGTTCACCCCGATCTCGTCGAGGCGATCTCCGACGCCGTCGATCAGGCCAACAGCCGTCTGTCACGCGTGGAGAGCATCCGTTCGTGGCGGGTGCTGCCCACCTACTGGATTCCCGGCGGCGACGAACTGACCCCGACGATGAAACTCAAGCGGTCGCCGATCGCCAAGAAGTACGCCGAGCAGATCGAAGATCTCTACCAGCGGTAGGGACCGGCGAATGCGGTAAGTCAGCACTCAGCACTCAACACTCAGTGCCCGGCGCCCGCGTCGTTCCACTGACCAGTCCACCCCCAACCACCCGAAAGAGCCTCCATGACCGACGATCTGACCACCGAACTCGGAGATCTCACCGCGCTCGCACGCGAGTTCTTCACCAAGGAGGTGGCGCCGCGACGTGAGGAGTTCGCCGCCGCGGGCGAACCCGACCGTGCACTCTACCGCCGCGCCGGCGAACTGGGGTTGCTGAGCATCTCGATCCCGGAGCAATACGGCGGTGGCGGTGGAACTTTCGCACACGAGTCGGTGGTCTTCCGGGAGCAGGGCCGATGTGGCGACCTGTCGATGCAACTCGGGGTGCACTCGGGCATCGTGCCGCATTACCTGAATTCGTATGCCACCGAGGAGCAGAAGCAGCGGTGGCTGCCGAAGTTGGCATCGGGTGAGTGGATCGGTGCCATCGCGATGACCGAGCCGGGCACCGGATCGGATCTGCAATCCATCGCCACCCGCGCGATCCGCGACGGCGACGAGTACGTCATCACCGGCGCCAAGACCTTCATCTCCAACGGCGCCACCTGTGACCTCATCATCATCGCTGCCAAGACCGACCCCACCAAGGGGGCCGCGGGGGTGTCGCTGCTCGTCGCCGAGGTTGCCGACGGCCCTGCCGGTTTCGAACGCGGACGCAAACTCAAGAAGATCGGGCAGAAGGGGCAGGACACCACCGAACTGTTCTTCGACGGCCTGCGGGTGCCCGCGGCGAACCTGCTCGGTGGCGTCGAAGGAGCCGGCTTCGTCCAGCTGATGCAGCAGTTGCCGCAGGAACGCCTCATCGTCGGAGTCGCCGCCCTCGGGGTGGTCGAGGCCGCCTACGAGCACACCCTGGCCTACGTCCGGGAACGTGAGGCATTCGGCAAGCCGTTGTTCGCCCTGCAGAACACCAAGTTCGAACTCGCCGATGTGGCAACGACACTCGAGGTGATGCGTGCCTTCGTCGACGACGCGATCGCTCGGCACGTGCGCGGCGAACTCGATGTGAAGCGGGCGGCGATGATCAAGCTGTGGTGCTCGGAGCAGCAGACGCAGGTGGTCGACCGCTGCCTGCAGCTGCACGGCGGATACGGCTACATGGAGGAGTACCCGATCGCGCAGTTGTTCGTCGACGGGCGTATCGCCAAGATCTACGCCGGAGCCAACGAGGTCATGAAAGACCTCATCGCACGCAATCTCTGACAAGGGGGACACCGCCATGAGCACAGATATCTTCGGCTGGTCCGCCGACGCCGACGGCATCGTCACGCTGACCATCGACGACCCGTCGCAGCCCACCAACACCATGACCGACGACATGGCCACACAGTTGCGCAGCACCGTGGAACGCCTGGAACGGGAGAAGGATTCGATCACCGGCGTGATCGTCACCTCGGGCAAGGACACCTTCTTCGCCGGTGGCGACCTGAACAAACTGATGTCGGCGGGACCCGACGATGTCGTCGAGATCTCTTCCGGCCTCGACCATTTCAAGGAGTCGTTCCGGCGGTTGGAAACCCTCGGGCGGCCGGTCGTCGCGGCCATCAACGGCACCGCCCTCGGCGGAGGTTTCGAGGTCGCACTGGCGGCCCACCATCGGATCGCGTTGAACAGCAGAGGATCACTGCTCGGACTTCCCGAGGTCACCCTCGGTGTGCTGCCCGGTGCCGGTGGTGTCACCCGTGTCGTACGCATGCTGGGCGTGGTCAACGCCCTGATGAACGTTGTCGGTCAGGGGCAGCGCATGTCCCCGGCAAAGGCGTTGGCGGCGGGCGTGATCGACTCCGTCGTCGACACCCGCGAGGACATGCTCGCCGGTGCGCGTGACTGGATTCTGTCCAATCCGGATGCCGTGCAACCCTGGGATCGCAAGGGCTACCGCATTCCTGGCGGCACCCCGTCCTCGCCCGCCCTGGCCGCACAGCTTCCCGCCTTCGCCGCCACTCTGCGCAAGCAGACCAAGGGTGCACCGATGCCCGCGCCGATCGCCGTGCTCGCCACTGCGGTGGAGGGTGCATCGGTGGACATCGATACCGCGTTCGTCATCGAAACCCGATACTGCGCCAACCTCATCTGCGGTCAGGTGTCGACCAACATGATCAAGGCGATGTTCTTCGATCTCAACGCGGTCAACAAGGGTGCGTCACGTCCGGCCGGGTATCCGCGACGGAATGCGCAGCGGGTCGCGGTGCTCGGCGCCGGGATGATGGGTGCCGCAATCGCCTACGTCACAGCACAAGCCGGTGTCGACGTCGTTCTCCGCGACGTCACGATCGAGGCCGCCGAACGCGGCAAGGACTACTCCCGACGCCTCCTCGACACGGCGCTGGCCAAGGGACGTATCGACGAGGCGCGCCGCGACGCCGTGCTCGGCCGGATCCTCGCGACCGCGGACATCGCCGATGTGGCCGGCGCCGACCTCGTCGTCGAGGCCGTCTTCGAGGATGTGGAACTCAAGAAGAAGGTGCTCGCCGAGGTGGCCGGCCACGTCGCCGACGATGCCCTGTTGGCGTCGAACACCTCCGCACTCCCGATCGCCGAGATGGCCACCGCGGTGGCGCGTCCGGCCGACGTGATCGGCCTGCACTTCTTCTCCCCGGTGGACAAGATGCCGCTCGTGGAGATCGTGGTCGGCGAGAACACCTCCGATGAGACATTGGCGCGGGCACTGGATTTCGCGCGCCAGATCCGCAAGACCCCGATCGTCGTGCGGGATGTCTACGGGTTCTACGCCAACCGGGTGATCGCCAAGTTCGTCGACGAGGCGCTGTCGCTGGTGGCCGAGGGTATGGCGCCGGCCGCCGCTGAACAGGCCGCGCTGCAGGCCGGGTTCCCGGCCGGTGCGCTCACGCTCTTCGATGAGATCAACATGAAGACGATCGCCAAGATCCGTGCGGGCTTCATCGCCGATGCCGCCGAGCGCGGCGTCGAGTTCGTCCCGAGTGCGTCGTATCCGCTGGTCGACCGGATGCTCGGGGAGTTCGATCGGCCGGGCCGCCTGGAGGGGCGTGGCTTCTACGACTATGACGGCCCGTCGGGGGCACGTTTGGGTCTGTGGCCCCGGCTGGCGCAGGAGTACCACCGCCCGGATGTCGAGATTCCCTTCGACGACGCCAAGGAACGGATGCTGGTCGCCGCAGCGCTCGAGGCCTTCCGCTGCCTCGACGAAGGTGTGATCGGCACGGTGGCCGAGGCCAACATCGGGTCGATCATGGGTATCGGATACCCGGCCTGGACGGGCGGCGCGGTGCAGTACATCAACCAGTACGACGGGGGTGTGGCGGGATTCGTGGCGCGCGCCGACGAGCTGCGGGAACGGTACGGTGATCGGTTCGTCGTCCCCGATGCACTGCGCTCCCGAGCCGCGGAGGGCCTCGACGTGGTGTGAGATCATCGGGGGTTGTGACCGCATCCGAACCCCGCTGGCGCCGACTCGATCCCGATGACCGACGTCAGGCCATCCTGGAATCCGCCATCGCCGCCTTCGGCAAGCAGTCCTACGCCGCGGTACAGATGGCGGAAGTGGCGCGTGATGCCGGTGTGGCGCGTGGTCTGCTGAATCACTACTTCGGTACCAAACGTGACCTGTATCTCGCGGTGGTCCGGGAGATGATGATCGTTCCCGAACTGGAGAATGTGCGGCTGCCCACCGGCGACCTCGATGCCCGCATCGCGGCGTCGGTGGACTGGCTGATGCTGGTGCTCGGCAGGCACGGCGCCACGTGGCTGGCGGTCGGCGCCGACGGCGTCGGCGACGACGAGGAGATCCGCGCGATCCTCGACGAGGCCGACGACCGGGCGGCACAGCGGGCGCTGGATGCGATCGGCTTCGAGGGGAAGGGTGCGCGTCACGAGGCCGCGATGGCCGCGATCCGCGCCTTCGGTGGTTTGGTGAGGGCCGCGGCACGTGAGTGGCTGTATCGAGAGGCGTTGAGCGACAAGCAGGTCCGTGTGCTGCTCACCGAAACCCTGGTTCGGATAGCCGAAATGGTGATGGCCGACGAGATGTGAGTGTGCTGCATTACAGGGCAGCCGACAGCCGCCGACCAAGCGTGACGAGTACATCGGGGTCGCTGCCCTGACCCGGTCGCCACGGTAACGTCAACCGATCACGTGCCGGGTCTGCGTATCGGGGGACGACGTGGAGATGAAAATGGAAGACGGTCTGCCACGCATCGGCGCCACAGCAATTGAGCAGGTTTACTCCGTCGGCACCGAGTACCTCGATGGCGACACGCGCGATTCGTTGGGCCGTCAGTGTCACCGCAGTCAGGTCGTCGGTGCTGATATCCAGTAAATCGGTGCTGTGCCGCTTCGGGATGACGAGCAGATGGCCCTCGGTTGCCGGATTGATATCCAGGAAGGCCAGCGTCGAGTCATCCTCGGCGATGGTGGCACTCGGGGCGTCACCGGTCACGATGGCGCAGAAGATGCACGTCACTTGCGGTCCTCGGGGTCGCGGGTGTTCGCAGGTTCCTCCGCGCGTTTGGGTTGGCCGATGGCCCTGTTCTCATAGGCCGCGCGGCTCGTCGACCCGCGGACCGCGGCCACCTGATCGGGAACCATACGGCGCATCAGCACATCGCGAATCCGTTGGGGCAGTAGGCCGGCCGCTCGGACGGCCGGACCGACGTAGGACGGGATGGTCACCTCGAAGCGGGGCTTCTCGATTGCCGAGCAGACGGCGGCGGCCACATCCGACGGTTGCAGCATCGACGCCGAACCCGTCGCGGTGCCGGCCGCCAAGGGGGTGTCGACGACGGTCGGCATGATCGCCGTCAGCGTGACGCCGGTGCCCCGCAGTTCCTCGCGAACCGCGGTGAGATAACCGAGCACGCCGTGTTTCGTTGCGGTATAAGTGGCCTCACCCGGGGGTGCCAGCTTGGACGCCGCCGATGCGATGGTGACGATGTGTCCGTGCCCGCGGTCCCGCATCATCGGAGCGGTGAGTCGAACCCCGCGGATGACGCCGTGCAGGTTGACCGCGAGCATGCGGTCGGTGGCCGCATCGGTCTCGGTGTCGAACGGACCGACCCACATCACGCCCGCATTGTTCACCAGCACGTCGATGGGCCCGAGTCCCGATTCGACGGAAGTCAGGAACGTCTCGA
This sequence comes from Gordonia oleivorans, assembly GCF_040044975.1. Lineage (NCBI taxonomy): Bacteria > Bacillati > Actinomycetota > Actinomycetes > Mycobacteriales > Gordoniaceae > Gordonia > Gordonia oleivorans. The sequence continues at coordinate 22,134 of NZ_JBDZDI010000013.1, read as the reverse complement.
AGGAGTGCGTGTCGGTGACGTCGAGCTCGAAAGCCGTGACGTTTCCGGCCAGTTCACGTTCGGTCTCGCGGGCCGCATCGAGATCGCGATCGCCGATCGCGACATGCGCGCCGCCCTCGGCGAGTTGCCGGGCGATCTCGCGCCCGATGCCCGCGGCACCACCGGTCACCGCGATCACCTGTCCGGACAGCGACGTCGAGCGTGGGGATGCCATGGGTGCCAGTCTGGCACACGGGTGCGCAGGCACACAGGAACGTTGGTCGGTCAGCGGCCGGTGAATCCGCGGGCGGCGAGCTCCTCGAGGACGTGCGGTGACGCTCGATAGGGTGCCTCGGGTCGCGGCCAGTGGACGATGACATCGGTGAACCCGAGCTCTCGGGCGCGTCCCACCATGTCGTCGAACAGTGCGACGCTCTCCATGCTGGAGCGGGGCGAGGAATCCAGGCTGAGGTAACGGGGGAAATCGGTGCGTCCGGCCTCGCTCAGCGTGTCCTCGAGAACGGCGCAGGATCTCGAGATCCCGGCGAACCAGTCGTCCAGCGAGTCCGACGGCGCACCGGTGGTCACCCAGCCGTCGCCGTGGCGGGCGGCGAACCGTACCGAGCGCGGACCGTTGCCGGCGAGGAGCAGTGGCACCCGCCGCCGGACCGAACCGCCGACGAGACGCATGTCGCGGGCCCGGTAGTACTCACCGTCGGCAGAGACGTGGTCCTCGTCCAGAGTGCGGCCGAGGAGCCGGGTGAACTCCTGCAGACGGTCGACACGTTGACGGGGCGGCAGGCGGTCGGCGCCGAGGATGGTGTCGTCCGGTGTTCCGCCCGCACCGAGGCCGAGGAGGAATCGGCCGTCGGAGATGTCGATGAGCGTCTGCACCTCGCGGCTGAACGACACGGGGTGGCGGAAATTGGGGGAGACGACGAAGGCGCCGAGGTCGATCCGGGTGGTGACCGCGGCCGCCGCACTGAGGATCGGCATGCAGGAGAACCACCGGGAATCGGCGAGTCCGCCCCAGACCAGGTGATCGTAGGTCCAGGCGTGAGCGAAACCCATCTCTTCGGCGCGAAGCCACAGCGGTCGCGACTCGGCCCAGGTCAGGTCGGCAAGAATGCAGATACCCACGCGCATGGGCTCAGTCTAGGGCGCGCTATCAGCGGGGCCGGCTGGGTTCGGATCCGAGTGCCGCAGTGGTGTGCTGCTCATCGTCGGATGCGAACCCGCGTTGTTTCTCTGTGGAGTTGTCAAAGAACGAAAGCTGTTGGCGTGGGCCGGGTTACGAGGTTACTTCTCGCGCTGAGATGGTTGCGTGGTTCTCAGGCGGCGTCGTCGAGTCGCATGGTGCGGCGGTTGTAGGCGGGCTGGGGTCGTTGTTTGGGGTCGACGGTGGCTGGTGGGATGAGCCATGGGTGTCGGTCGGCGCCCATGATGACGGCCCATCCGCCGTGGTGGATGTCGTCGTGACACGACGGGCAGAGCAGGCATCCGTTGTCGAGGTCGGTGGCGCCGCCCTCGCTCCACGCCTGGATGTGGTGGGCGTGGCAGCGGGAGGCGGGTGCCCCGCATTTGATGCAGCCGTCGTCACGGACGATGTAGGCCTTGCGTTGGGCGTTGGTGAAGAACCGTTTGCGGCGGCCGACGTTCAGTGGGACGCCGTCACCGTTGGTGGTGATGTCGGTGACGGCACTGTCACAGCTGAGCATGTCGGCGGTGGATTCGGTGACGGGCCCGGAGTGCGGCAGTGACGCTGCGGCCGGGTCGTCGGCGGAGCGGATCATGAGGACCTCGAGGCGGGCGGTGGTGGGGATGGTGTCATCGGCCAGGCCGCGGACGGCGGCGTCGAGGAGGGTTTCGAGGGCGTCGGCTTGGCGGCGTTCGGTGGAGCGGGGATCGTTGCTGCCGTCGGGTTGGGGTACGGGGGCGGACAGCACGTCGATCGCGGTGCACAGTTTCTCTCCGACGGTGACATCCAGGTCGGCTTTCACGGCGAGTCGTCCGTCCGCATCATGGTGCAGGGACAGTTCGTTGACGCTGCGGTCCTCGGCGGCGGGGAGGCCGCCGTCGGCGTCGGCGGCGAGGTGGTTGCCGAGTTGTCGGGCGTACTTCTGAATCTCGGAGGGCGCCATTCCGGCTCCGGCGTGGGAGAGCAGGGTGATGGTGTGGTCGTGCCGCATGTCGGAGGTGACGTCTTCGGGGGAGCGGTGGGCGATGTGGGTCAGTCCGCGGATGATGGCGTCGGCGTGTTCGGAGCTGAGGGAGCCGAGTGCGGTGCTTGCGGTGACGCGGGGGATGTCGGTGGCGGCGGCTAGTCTGAGGTAGCGCTGTGCGACGGCGGGCGGATATCCCATGCAGATCAACAGTTCTCGGAGTTTCCGTCCTTGGCGGGTGGCGACGTGGAGTTGTTCGAGGTGTCCGGTGAACACCACGCACAGGTGGTCGACGAGGTTGCGGATGAGGCGCAGTTGGGTCATCACCTCGGTGGCGTGCCGGTCGGTCAGCGACTTCTGGTCGATGCTCGGTTCGGTGAGGTTGTCGATGATGACGTCGAGAATCTCGGCGAGATCGTGGTCGCTCATTCGTCCCCCTGTGTGAGTGTCGCTGCTATCTACTATAGACGATCACCAGTTCGATACAGAGAGAATTCGGGTGGGAATATAACAGTTCCAACGCATTTCGCACCTTCAGTGAACAGGTTCCCCTGTGGTGCACTGCGGTGAACAGAAGTCACACGGACCCGTCGATGACCGTCGACGACCCCGCGCGGCACCGGCGGTTCTGTCAGGTCGAGGCGAGAAACTCAGACACCAACGGGTCTGCGACGTCCCGGCATTCGTCGAAGTAGGCATGGCGGGCACCGTCGAAGATGTGACTGCGGGCGTTCGGGATTCGGTCGGCGAGGAGTGCGACGTTGTCCACCGGTGCCATCAGGTCGTCGCTGCCGTGCAGAATCATTGTGGGGCAGTCGATATCGGGAAGGACATCCCAGGCGTCGTGGCGGTTGCTGGCGAACAGGTGCGCACGCCGGTCGGCCTCGGACATCAAGTCGTCGCCGAGAACGAAGTATGGTCCGGGATGTTCGTCGCGCCACCCGGGCGTGTACATGTAGTCGAGTAGAGCGTTCTCGGCGTCGGGTCCGGCGAGTGCCTCCCGGACCTCGGCGCTGCGTTCGACGGCGTGGGTTCCGCCTGGCGTGGTGCACCCGAGCACGAGTCCCCGGACCCGGTGGGGTGCCCGGGCCGCGAGCCATTGAGCGGTGCGGCCACCCATCGAGGTGCCGTAGACCGCGAATCGGTTGATCGCCAGCGAATCCATCACCGTCAGCGCATCGTCGGCGAAAAGTTTTGTGGTGAAGCGACTCTCACCGGACGTGCTGTGACCGGTACCGCGGTAGTCGAAGGTCACCGTGGTGTACTCGCCGGTGAAATCGTCGCGGACACGATCCCACCAGTGATGGTTGTTGGCCTGTCCGGGGAGCAGCAGCAGTGCGGGACCGCTGCCGCGAACCTGGACGTCGAGGCGTGCGCGATCACGGGTGCGGGTGACCTCGTGGTATTCGCGCATGGACACCGTCATCCCACTGTCGCGCTGTCGGTCCCGACGGCCTGATGTGTTCGATCCCCACCGAGTTCGGCGACTGCGGCGTCATCGAGGCCGAATTCCCGTGCCACCGCTGCGGTGTGCTCACCGAGTGCCGGCACCGCACCCATGCGTGACTCGGTGCCCATCTGAATCGGTGGCAGGAGTGCGCGGATCGGACCGGCCTCGGTATCGACGGTGCGCCATCGGTCCCGTTCGGCGAGGACCGGATGGTCGAGGAACTCGGCAACGGTGTTCACCCCGGCAAAGGCGATGCGCGCCTTGGTCAGTCGCTGTGCAAGGGTGTCGGTGTCGAGGGCGGCGACATGGGCGATGACGCGTTCGTTGAGGGCGTCACGATGGGCCACACGCAGTGTGTTGGAGGTGAACCGCTCGTCGGTGGCCAATGCCGGATCGTCGAAGACATCCTCGCACAACCGTTTCCATTCCGGTTCGTTCTGGATGGCGAGAAGGAACACGTGGTCGTCGGCCGCGGTGAACGGCCCGTACGGTGCGATCGTCGCGTGTTGTGCCCCGAAGCGTCCCGGCTGACGGCCCGCCCCGGCGGTGAAATGCATCGGCTGACCGACCCATTCGGCCAGCGACTCGAACAGGGAGACCTCGAGTGTGGCGCCGTCACCGGTGGTGGCTCGCTGGTAGAGCGCGGCCAGGACTCCGGAGAACCCGTACATCCCGGCGGCGATGTCGGCGACGGAGACTCCGACCTTGGCCATCTCGTCGGGAGTTCCCGTCAACGAGACCAATCCGGTTTCGCATTGCACCAGAAGATCGTAGGCCTTGCGGTCGGCCCACGGACCGGTGCTGCCCCACCCGGTGATCGACAGGACGATCTTGCTGGGGTCCTTGGCGCGGATCTCGTCGGCGCCCAGACCCAGACGTGCCGCGGCACCGGGACCGAGATTCTGCACGATGACGTCGGCCTCGTCGGCGATGCGGTGCAGGAAGTCGCGTCCCTCAGGTGTTTTCACGTCGATGGCCACCGATTCCTTGGAGCGGTTGAGCCAGACGAAGTAGCTCGCCAACCCGTTCACCGACTGATCGTAGGCCCGGGCGAAGTCACCCGAACCCGGCCGTTCGACCTTGATCACGCGGGCGCCGAGGTCGGCGAGTTGTCGGGTGGCGAACGGCGCTGCGACGGCGTGCTCGAGTGACAGCACGGTCACTCCGCGGAGCGGGAGCATGGATGTGACCTCCGGTGGCCGGGAATGCGATTGGGGCAGAAGCGAGATCAGATGTCGAGGCCGCCCCGTTTGACCAGTTGCTTGGCGATGACGTTCTGTTGGATCTCGTTGGTGCCTTCGCCGACGATCATCAGCGGTGCGTCGCGGAAGTAGCGTTCGACGTCGTACTCGGTGGAGTAGCCGTACCCGCCGTGGATGCGAACGGCGTCCAGTGCGATCTCCATCGCGGTCTCCGAGCAGAAGAGTTTGGCCATGCCGGCTTCCATGTCGCAGCGTTTCCCGGTGTCGACCCGTTCGGCGGCGTCGAGCAGAAGGCCGCGTGCGGCAGCGAGTTTGGTGCCCATCATGGCGAGCATGTTGCCGACGGCCTGATGCTTCCAGATCGGTTGCCCGAAGCTTTCGCGGTCCTGGGCGTACTGCAGCGCGTCGTCGAACGCGGCGCGCGCGACGCCGGTGGCGCGGGCCGCCACCTGGATGCGGCCGGTCTCCAGTCCCTTCATCATCTGCGCGAAACCCTTACCCTCGACACCGCCGAGCAGGGCGTCGGTGGGGACGGTCGCGTTGTCGAAGTTGAGCTCACAGCTCTCCACGCCCTTGTAGCCGAGTTTCGGCAGGTCCTTGGAGACGGTGAATCCGTCGACCTTCTCGACCAGCAGGATGGAGACGCCCTTGTGTGCGGGTTCCGCGGCGGGATCGGTCTTGCACAGGAGTGCAACGAGGCCGGACTTGCGGGCGTTGGAGATCCAGGTCTTGGAACCGTTGATGACGTAGTTGTCGCCGTCCTTCTTGGCGACGGTGCGCATGTTCTGCAGGTCAGAGCCGCCGCCCGGTTCGGTCAGTGCCATCGTCGCGCGGAGTTCGCCGGTGGCCATGCGGGGCAGGTACTTCTGCTTCTGCTCCTCGGTGCCGAAGGTCAGCAGCAGCTTGGCGACGACGGTGTGGCCGCCCATCGCTCCGGCCAGGCTCATCCAGCCGCGCGCCAACTCCTCGGTGACCTGGGCGTAGCAGGGCATCGAGACCTGGGCGAATCCGTACGGCTCGGGGATGGCCAACCCGTAGATGCCCATCTCCTTCATCGTCTCGATGAGCTCTTCGGGGTAGGTGTTCGAATGCTCGAGATCCCGGGCGGCCGGACGGACCTGCTTGTTCACGAAGTCGCGAACGGTCTTGACGATGGCTTCTTCTTCTACGGACAACGTGATGGCCATGAGCTCTTCCCTTCGGTCTGTAGAAAATAGTCTATAGAGATGGGTGAGTGGACGCAACCCCTTGGGGGAGGCTGCGTGCGGTGTGGCCGGGCTTGTCGAGGTCGAGGCCACTTACCGCAAGCCGGCAGCGGGACTACCCATCAACGCGCAACTGCCCTTCATCTGTGGATGATTGCTGGATCCGGTCGTCGTCACTGCCGAGTTGTGGGCGAGGTGGCAACGCCAAGTCTGCGAGGGCTCACCATTGGCGCATGGGCGGATACCTCTACATCCTCGAATGCTCGGACGGCACTTTGTATGTCGGCAGTACGCGCAACATCGCCAACCGCATGGAGCAGCACATGTCGGGTAAGGGGGCGCGCTACACGAGCAGCCGCCTGCCGGTACGTCTCGTGTATTGCCTTGAGTGCGAATCGGTTCGGGAGGCCTACATGTTGGAGCGCAAACTCCACGGTTGGTCAAAAGCAAAGCGGCTCGCGCTGATCAACAACCAGTTCGAACTCTTGCCCGGCTTGGCGAGGAAGCGCTTTCGGTGAGATCACTCCGCCGTCAGGGTGCGAGGTTCCCACCGCTGTCCGAGTGCTTGCAGGGTTCGGACGCAGGGGGCGGCGGTTCCCACCGCTGTCCGAGTGCTCGCGACGAAGGAGCGAGTGTATCGAGGACACTTCGGTGAGGTGGCGCTGTCGTCTTGCGGTGGGGTGGCCTCGACCTCGACAAGCTCGGCCCGGCGGATACACCGCTCGCGGCACTCGGCCGGCTTCCCACCGCTGTCCGAGTGCTCGCGACGAAGGAGCGGGTGTATCGAGGACACTTCGGTGAGGTGGCGCTGTCGTCTTGCGGTGGGGTGGCCTCGACCTCGACAAGCTCGGCCCGGCGGATACACCGCTCGCAAGCTCGCGGCACTCGGCCAGCGGGGGTTGGGTGGGGCTGTCGTCTTGCGGTGGGGTGGCCTCGACCTCGACACGCTCGGCCCGGCGGATACACCGCTCGCGGCACTCGGCCGGCTTCCCACCGCTGTCCGAGTGCTCGCGACGAAGGAGCGGGTGTATCGAGGACACTTCGGTGAGGTGGCGCTGTCGTCTTGCGGTGGGGTGGCCTCGACCTCGACAAGCTCGGCCCGGCGGATACACCGCTCGCAAGCTCGCGGCACTCGGCCAGCGGGGGTTGGGTGGGGCTGTCGTCTTGCGGTGGGGTGGCCTCGACCTCGACACGCTCGGCCCGGCGGATACACCGCTCGCGGCACTCGGCCGGCTTCCCACCGCTGTCCGAGTGCTCGCGACGAAGGAGCGAGTGTATCGAGGACACTTTGGTGAGGTGGCGCTGTCGGCTTGCGGTGGGGTGGCCTCGACCTCGACAAGCTCGGCCCGGCGGATACACCGCTCGCAAGCTCGCGGCACTCGGCCAGCGGGGGAGGCTCGCGGCACTCGGCCGGCGGAGGAAGCTCGCGGCACTCGGCCGGCGGGGGAACTCGCGGCACTCGGCCGACGGGGGTGGTGGCCTACAGCAGGTGGGCGGACGGCCATGCTCCGGAAGTGGCTGCGGTGGTGACGGTTTCGCGTAGCAGGGCGTTGATGGCGGCTCCGGCTCGAGATGAGTCGGGCTGACGGGCCAGTGCCGTGCCGATGGTTCGCATGAGGGGTGCTCCGACGATCGGGGCGGTGGAGATGTCGTCGTGTGGTGCGGTCTCGGGTGTCACCATCGTCGGAGGTAGTACCGTCCAGCCGTAGCCGTCGGCCACGAGTCGACGTTGAATGGCGGAATCGTTGGTCTCCACCGGGATGGTGATGGTGAGACCGGTCTCCGCGGCTACTGTTTCGATGATGCTGCGAAGCCCATGTGGCGGTGCGGGCAAGATCAATGGTTGCGAGAGAACATCTTTCAGTGCGATCGGATCGTCGGACCGTAGGTGTGCCGATGATGGGGCCACGGCCCACAGTTCCTCGCGCAGGATCGGGTCGATGCGGAACATCGCGGTGGACGGTTGCTCGAAGAGCAGTGCCACGTCGACGTCGCCGGCGTCGAGCCACGTGGCGAGGTGGCCTGCGTAGCCGACCGAGATGCGCAGCCGGATGCCGGGATATCGGTCCGCCGCCGCGGCCACCAGGCGTGGGGCGAGCAGTAACGCCGTCGACGGCAGAAGCCCGATGGTGACCTGGCCCCGCAGTTCGCTGCTGTCGCCCGAGCGCACATCGTCACGGGCGCGATCCAGTTCCCGCAGTACCCGGCGCGCGCGATCGAGAACCTGTTGTCCGTTGGGGTTGATCGTCATCCCCGCGCGGCTCCGACTGAACAGTTCGACGCCGAGCTCAGACTCGAGCGTCTGGATCTGCTTGGTCACCGCGGGCTGGACGATGTGGAGCACCTTGGCCGCCGCCGTGACGCTGCCGGTGTCGGCGACGGCGATCAGTGCTTGGAGTTGTCGGATCTCCATGTCGTTTCCATTCCCATCTGGCATGACGGTTCATCGCGAATGGCTATTACCACTCTCGATCTATCACGGATGAGAATGCTAGTACAACGACGAAAGGTGGACACCATGTCCAGTGCGCTTGCCGAACGCGCTCAGTCCGAGACCGCGCCGGGCTGGCAGCGGGACGTCTTCACAGTCCTCAAAGCCGGTGGCATCTCCCAGATCGCCTATGTCCCCGACGCCGGGCACTCGTATGCGATCCGGGCCGCGATCGCCGACCCCGACATCACCGACGTGGTCCTGACCACCGAGGAGGAGGGCGTCGGCGTGGTCAGCGGTGCATGGCTGGGTGGGCAACGGGCCGCATTGCTGATGCAGAGCAGCGGAGTGGGCAACTGCGTCAACATGTTCTCACTGCTACAGATGTGCCGCTTCCCCTTCCTCACGCTGGTGACGATGCGCGGTGAGTACGCCGAGTTCAATCCGTGGCAGATCCCGATGGGCTCGACCACCGAACAGGCGTTGCGCCTGGGTGGCATCACCGTCCTGCGCGCGGACCGGCCCGACGAGGTCGCCGAAATCGTCCAGGCCGCATTCGATGCCACCTTCCTGGCCGGCGAACGTACCGCGGTCCTGTTGGGCCAGAGCCTCATCGGCCGCAAGAAGTGGGAGCGCAACTGACATGGGCATCACCACCATTGACCCCCGCCTCGACCGCCGCGAGTTCGTCTCGGCGCTCATCGATGCCATCCCGGACGCGCTGATCGTCAGCGGACTCGGGTCGGCATCGTATGACGTCTTCGCCGCCGGCGAACGCGACCGCAACTTCTACCTCTGGGGCGCGATGGGCGGCGCGGTTCCGGTCGGACTCGGACTCGCGCTGGCACAGCCACAGGAATCGGTCGTCGTCATCACCGGTGACGGCGAAATGCTGATGGGCATCGGATCATTGGGATCGGCAGCGGTGAGTGCACCCGAGAACCTGACGATCGTGGTCCTGGACAACGGGCACTTCGGTGAGACCGGGATGCAGCGCAGCCACTCCGGTCTCGGTGCGCGCCTGTCGGAGGTGGCCGCCGGCTTCGGGATTCCGGACGTCATCGAGATCGACACGCTCGATCATGTTGATTCCCTTGCGGCGACGATCAATCGGAGAGAGCAACTGACCTTCGTTCAGGCGCACATCACCGTCACCGAGCCGCCACGGGCACTGCCGCCGCGCGATGGTGTCGCCGTCAAGAACAAGGTTCGGGCCGCACTCGGCTTCGATACCTTCTGATCCCCCGGCCGCCAGAAAGAAGACAACGATGCAGACCTATCCACTCCACATCGACGGGGCGCGCCGCGAGCCCGCCTCGGGTGAGTACTTCGAGAGTTACGATCCGTTCGTCGGACAACCGTGGGCACGGATCGCACGTGGCAACGCCGACGACGTCGACGCCGCGGTCGGCGCCGCACACCGCGCTCTCACCACCGGCCCCTGGCCGGAGATGACGGCGAGTGCGCGGGGCAAACTGCTTCGATGCCTCGGTGAGGCCATCGCCGAGCGCAGTGACGATCTCGCGCGAACCGAGGTGCGCGACAACGGAAAACTGTATGCCGAGATGTCTGCGCAGACCGCCTACATACCGGAGTGGTTCCACTATTACGGCGGGCTGTGCGACAAACTCGAGGGCACCGTGGTCCCCATCGACAAGAAGGGCTACTTCGCCTACACCACAACCGCACCGGTGGGTGTGGTCGCGATCATCACACCGTGGAACTCTCCGTTGCTGCTGCTCACGTGGAAGCTGGCCGCCGCACTGGCCGCCGGGTGCACCGTCGTGATCAAGCCGTCCGAGCACACCAGCGCATCGACTCTGGAATTCGTTGCGCTGCTGGAGGATGCCGGACTCCCGCCCGGAGTGGTCAACGTGGTCACCGGATTCGGTGCCGAGGTCGGCGGACCGCTGGTCGATCATCCGCAGGTGCGCAAGGTCAGTTTCACCGGCTCCGATGCGACCGGCCGCCGGATCGGTGAGCAGGCCGCACGCGGTGTCAAGCATGTAAGTCTGGAACTCGGTGGAAAATCACCGAATATCGTGTTCGCCGACGCCGATCTCGACGCGGCGGTCAACGGCGCGGTGTCGGGGATCTTCGCCGCGACCGGACAGACGTGCATCGCCGGATCACGTTTGCTGATCCAGTCGTCGGTGCACGACGAGGTGGTTGATCGGGTCGTCGCGCTGGCAGCCACCGCCCGGATGGGTGATCCCGCCGACCCGGCCACCCAGGTGGGTCCGGTGACCACGCGCGACCAGTACCAGAAGGTGTTGTCCTACATCGACATCGCCACCTCCGAAGGGGCGCAGTTGCGTCTGGGTGGTGTCCCCGCGACCCGACCCGAATGCGGGGACGGCTGGTTCGTCGAGCCGACCGTGTTCACCGGCGTCGAGAACACGTCCCGGCTGGCGCAGGAGGAAGTGTTCGGTCCGGTCCTCGCGGTGATCCCGTTCGACGACGAGAAGGAGGCGATCGCCATCGCCAACGACTCGCGGTACGGGCTCGGTGCCGGCGTGTGGACCTCCGACATCGGCCGTGCGTTCCGGATGGCCGAGGCCATCCACTCGGGCACCGTGTGGGTCAACACCTATCGCGCGGTCAGCTACATGATGCCGTTCGGGGGGGTCAAGGACTCGGGCCTGGGCCGGGAGAACGGCATCGACGCCGTCGGCGAGTATCTGGAGACCAAGAGCGTGTGGATCAACATCGGCGCGCCGACCGGAAACCCGTTTGTGCTCAGGTGAATTACGGCCCGCCACCGCAGGGGTCAGAGGGGCAGGCCGGGCCGACTCACCGGTGGTGTCGCCGATAGGCCGCCACCGCACCGGGATGTAGTGGGAGGCCGTAGGTCTGGATCAGGGTCTGGGTGTCGAGGAACTGCACTCCGACGGTACCGGGCGGGATGAGCGCGTCGGCCCGGTCGATCAGCGTGTCGACCACCGCCGACACCGCCTCGTCGGGAGTGCTCACCGTGGTCAACAGCACGCTGGGAACCCCGATGGTGGCCGTTTCGGTGGCCGTTCCGTAGATGCGGGCCGGAATGGACACCGGCTCGTACAGCGGCCCGAAACGTTCGCGCAGGACCGCGAGTTCCCGGGTCAGGGGGATGAGCCGAATCCCTTCGGGTGGACCGTATCCGGGTCGCGGGACCGCCGACGGCGTGGGCACGCCACCGGCCCACATGGCGGCCGCGACCGTGCCGTCGGCCAGGGAACTCAGCACATCGGTCAGCGACACGGGGGTGATCTCGATGTCGGCGGGCGACATCCCGGCGGCCTGCAGGACCCGCAGGCCGGTCCATTCGGTACCCGACCCGCGTGCGCCGAGGCTGACGCGTCGGCCGCGCAGATCGGCGAAGCCTGCCACGGTGCTGTCGGCGGGCACCGCGAGCTGAACGTAGTTTTCATAGACCCGGCCGACCGCGCGCAGCGGGTCACCGGTGGCCGCGGCCACATCCCCCAGGGACAGACCGAAATTGACCTCGCCGACTTTGAGGAGATCGATGTTGCGCAGTGACCCGGCGGTGTTGATCGGGGTCAGGGTGACGGGGCCGTCGGCCATCGCCGACGAGAGGAGCTTGGCGAACTCCGATTGGAATCCGCCCGGCTCACCGGTGGCGATGCGGTAGTCGCGCGGCGCGCCCGGCCCGCATGCGGTGGCCACGAACGGAAGTATCAGGGCCGCCCGCAGGACATCTCGGCGTCTCATGAGCGATCGCCCTTCTCCAACCGCGGCGTCGCGTCGGCCGATCGCGCGGGTAGCCGCACCCCGACGTCGAGCCCGCCCGACGGGGACGTACCGAAGCTCAGAGCACCACCGGCGGAGCGGACCAGCACGTCGACGATGGCCAGTCCCAACCCGGTCCCATGGGCACGGTCACGGGTGAAGAACCGTTCGGTGAGCTTGGGAAGGTCCTCCTCGGTGACGCCGGGGCCGTCGTCGGCGACGCTGATCTCAATCGTGGCCGGCGACGCGTCACGGGTACGGACCGAGATGACGATGTGTGGCCGGTCGCCCGCATGCCGGGTGGCGTTGTCCACCAACACATCGATGACCTCCGAGAGGGCGGTGTCGCTCAGGGCGACCTGCAGTCCGGGATCGTCGTCGTCGCTCTCCAGGGTGAGGGTGGCACCGCGTTCGGCGGCGGGGACCGACCAGAACTCGACGCGTTCGGTGAGGACGGTGTGCAGTGTGCACCATTGTGCGGGCGTGGTGGCCAGGCTCGGGGTCTCGGCACTGGCGAGCGTGAGCAGTTTGTCCAGAATCGCCTGCAGCCGTTCGGTTTCGGCGGTGACCATCCGGAAGTCCTCGGCCGCGGACGCCGGGATCTCCGGTTCCAGGATGTCGAGACGGAACTGAAGTGCGGCAAGAGGATTGCGAAGCTGATGCGACGTGTCGGCGACGAGGCGTCGCTGCATCTCCACCGACCGGAGCACCGTCGACATGAGGGAATCGAAGGTGGTCGACAGCTCACGGATCTCGGGTGGTCCGGTCGGTGTGGACGGCTCGGCGGAGGTGATCTGCTCCGCGGAGGCCGGAATCGACGGCAACTCGGCGGTCAGTCCCGTCATCGCATCGGACAGGTCCGATAACGGCCGTAACACCCAGCGGCTCAACGCGAGTGCCAACGCGGCGAAGGCGGCGACCACGGCGACAGCGCCGGCGGCGATGATCAACCACCACCGGCCGACGTCGGTCCGCGCGACGGCCGTCGACGATCGCAGGACAAGGGCGCCGTTGACCTGTGCGCCGGTGCCGATCGGCGCGACGAAGATCGCCTCGTCCGGGCCCCACGGGCTGATGCGGGACAGGCTCGAGGACTTCTCGTTGCGCAGTCCCCGGGTGACCGCCGCGCGCATGGCGGGGTCGACATCGCCGACGGAGGTGTCGGCCACGCCGCGGGTGGACACCACCAGCACCGAGTCACCGTAGACCTCGTGGTAGGCGCGTAGTTCATCGGCGATGCGGGCCGGATCACCGGTGGTCACATACTCGTTGGCGAGCCCGGCCAGTCGGGTGGTGTCACTTTGGCGTTGCTGGACGAACTCCCGGGTCCGTGCCTGGGAGGACACCTCGATGAGTGGGATGGCGAAACCGGCGATGGAGATCGCGCCGATGACCGCCAGCACCAGGAGCAGTCGTTTACGCATCGTCGGGGTTCTCGGAATCAGTGGGAGTGATTCCGTCCCAACGGTATCCGAAGCCACGAACGGTGGTGATCAGCCCCGGACGGCTCAGCTTGGAGCGCAGGCCCGTCATGTGGACGTCCAGTGAGCGGGACACCGCCACAAACGCATCACCCCACACCTGGTCCATCAACTGCTGGCGACTGACCGCGGCACCCGCGTTGCGCACCAGCACCGCGAGGATGTCGAATTCCTTGGTGGTCAGATCGATGTCGCGTCCGTCGACGACCGCGGTGCGGGCGTCGAGATCGATCGCGACTCCCCCGCCGGCGAGAGTCTGCGGCTGCGGTGTCTCACGCGCCCGCGGCGCCCGCCGGGCGACGGTGTCGATGCGCGCGGTCAGTTCGGCGAAACGTGCCGGTTTGACCAGGTAGTCGTCGGCACCGAGGCGCAGGCCACGAACCACCGAACGTTCGTCGCCGCGTGCGGTGAGGATGATGACCGGTACCCCGCTGACCTGGCGCAACTGCCGCAGGACGTCGAGACCATCCTGGTCGGGCAGTCCGAGGTCGAGGAGGACGAAGTCGAACTCCTTGTGACGCAGCAGAAGATCCGCACCGTGGATCAGACGTATCGGGTGGTGGCCGAATCGGGTGAGGCCGGCGACGATCGCGGATCCCACCCCGTCGTCGTCTTCGACCACCGCTATCCGCACGACGGCCATTATCCGCCTCCGATGGTGATCGGAGACGGATAACGGCGGTCCGGATGAGGATGGGTCATCGGGTCGGGGTCGGGTCCTCCCGGCCGGAGATGCCGGTACCGCTCAGTGCCTCCTCTGTCCGCGCCTCGTCGATCAGCGCCTCGTCGGCGCGGAGGCCGCCACGATCAGCAGGCACGGCGAAGTCGGTGGTGCTCTCGCCCGTCGGCGCCTTCGAGTCGAGGGTCGAATCGCCGCGGGTCTCCTTCATGAAGTAGGCGGCGATCCAGGTCAGTGCCGCGCACGCCGAGACGTAGTAGAAGAAGGCGCTCTCGTGACCGGCCTGCTTGAGTCCCAGGGCGATCGGCTCGGCGGTGCCGCCGAACAACGCGGTGACCAGGGCGTGCGGCAGACCCACACCGAGGGCGCGCACCTTGGTCGGGAACAGTTCCGCCTTCACGATCGGGCTCAGCGCGCTGTAGGCGGTGACGATGGTCAGGCCGGCCATCATCAGGCAGTAGGCGACGAATGCGTTGGTGACGTTGCCGAGGGTGGTCATGATGGGCACGGTCAGCAGGGTGGCGCCGGCGCCGAAGAACAGCATCACCTTGCGGCGACCGATCCGGTCGGACAGGGCGCCGGCGGCCGGCTGCATGAGCATGTAGGTGAACAGGGCGCAGAAGCTGATCCAGGCCACCGTCTCCTTGCTCATGCCGGCGGTGTTGATCATGTATTTCTGCAGGTAGGTGGTGTAGGTGTAGTAGCAGACGGT
Source organism: Gordonia oleivorans (assembly GCF_040044975.1). Lineage (NCBI taxonomy): Bacteria > Bacillati > Actinomycetota > Actinomycetes > Mycobacteriales > Gordoniaceae > Gordonia > Gordonia oleivorans. Next base: position 7,104 of record NZ_JBDZDI010000013.1, on the reverse strand, counting down.
GCCACCGATGGCCAGGGCGAGGACCATCGCGAAGGGCTTGCGGTACTGCATCAGGGTGCGCAGCGCGCCGTCCTCCTTCGCGGCGTCGGTGCCGAGGCGGGCCACCCGCTCCTTCTCGGCGAGATACTGCTCGGACTCGTCCATGCCGCGGCGGATGATCATCACGGTGACCGCGGCCAGCGCGCCGATGACGAACGGCACGCGCCAGCCCCAGGCATCCATCTGTTCGGCGGTGAGGATCTGCAGCAGGATCAGCTGGATGCCCAGCGCGCAGAGTTGTCCGAGGACGATGGAGACGTACTGGAAGCTGGAGAAGAAGCCGCGACGGCCGGGGGTGGCCACCTCGGACAGATAGGTGGCGCTCGATCCGAACTCACCACCGACCGACAGACCCTGCAGCAGCCGGGCGAGCACCAGGATGACCGGCGCCGCGATCCCGATCGCCGCGTAGCCCGGGGTGACCGCGATGAGCAGTGATCCGGCGGCCATCAGCATCACCGACAGGCTCAACGCATTGCGCCGGCCATACCGGTCGGCGAAGCGGCCGAGGATGTATCCGCCCAGCGGGCGCATCAGGAATCCGACGGCGAAAACCACTGCCGCCGAGAGCAATTGCGCGGTCTGGCTCTCGCTCGGGAAGAACACGGGTGCGAAGAACACGCTGAATGCGGCGTAGACGAACCAGTCGTACCACTCGATGAGGTTGCCGATGCAACCCCGGAAGACATTGGCGACGACGCGCCTGTCGGATACTGCGGACGGCTTGGCCATCACGCCCTCCTTTGTGAAGTGCTGCTGGGAACACCTTCGACAGTGGCAGGCATCACACGCGGCGGCCAAGCGTGATCGGCGCTTCCTAACACTCCCTTTGGAAAGCGGCTTCGGGCGAGGTCAGGTCGAGCTCATCGCAGGATCACCAGCTCCGAGGTGGCGCGGGTCATCGCCACGTAACGGTCCACCGCGCCGGTGACACCTGATCCGAGGTTCTCCGGATCGACGAGGACCACCAGGTCGAACTCCAGACCTTTGACGTCGACCGCAGGCAGCGCACGAATGCGATCCCCGGCGACCGTGGCGGTGTCATCGCCGATGACGCAGGCGGTGCCCTCCGGGTGTGTGGCCGACCAGGCACTCAGGATCTCGTCGAGGTCCCGGCGGTCGCCGAGCCGCACCGGAATCCCGCTGCCCCGAATGGAGATCGGGACGTTGGCGTCGGGGATCGCGGAACGGATCACCGGTTCGGCCGCCTCCATGATCTCTTCCGGGGTGCGGTAGTTGACCGTCAGTCCGGCGACGGTGACGTCGATCAACCCCACCCGCTGCAGCCTTTCGGTCCACGTCTCGATGAACCCACGCCGGGCCTGGGCCCGATCACCGACGATCGTGAAGCTCCGAGAGGGGCAGCGGGACAACAGCATCGACCATTCGGCATCGGTGAGTTCCTGGGCCTCGTCGACGACGATGTGCGCGAACGGCCCGGCCAACGGGTCGATCTGCGCCACCTCGACGGCGCGGTCGTCGACGAGGGCGTCGCGAAGATCGTCATTGCGGAGTTGGGTGGTCAATCCCTCGCCGTCGTCAAGGCTGTGTGCCGCCAGCAGATCATCGACCACCCGGTCCATCTGCACACGATCGGCGGCCAGGGTCCTCTCGCGTCGGCGGCGTCGTTGCGAGAACTCCGGATCACCGAGGCGCCGACGAGCGGCGTCGAGGAAGGGGAGATCGGACATGGTCCAGCGGTCGACGGTGCCCCGTCGCAGCGTGCCGATCTCCTCGGAGCCCAGTGACGGCGCGGCCAGCCGCAGATAGGCTGGCACCGACCAGAGGTCACCGACGAGTGTCGCGGCGTCGATCACCGGCCACGCGGTTGTCACCGCCGCCCTCAGATCGTGGTTGTGTGCCAACGCAGTGCGCAGGTGGTTCTCCGGAATGTCACCGCCGTCGGGCAGCAGGTCCCGGATGATCGCGACCAGCGACTCCCAGATGTCCTCCCGCGCTTCGTTGTGTGGAGTCGCGGCATCGGGGGTGTCGAACGCTTCCGCCCAGTCGCGCGGCCCGAGAATGGCCGTACCCCAGGGGGTGTCGATCTCGGCCGGGTCGGTGGGAGGCGTCTCGTAGAACCGGACCGCGCGGTCGATGGTGAGGATGGGATCGATCGAGGATTTCAGTGCCCGGACGGCGGGGTCGGTTTCCGGTACGGCCTCGGACCCGGCGGGCACCAGATCGCGGAGGGTGCAGGTGTGCACCCCCTCCTCTCCGAGATCGGGCAGTACATCGGCGACGTAGCCCAGGTAAGGATCGTGCGGACCGATGACCAGGAGACCGCCGCGATGGCCACCCAGTCGCGGGTCCGAGTAGAGCAGGTATGCGGCACGGTGCAGGGCGACAACGGTTTTCCCCGTTCCCGGGCCGCCGTCGACGACGAGCGCGCCATGGCTGCCGGCCCGGATGATGGTGTCCTGGTCGGTGGCGATGGTGCCCAGTACGTCGCGCATGCTTGACGTGCGACCGGCCCCGAGGCTTGCGATGAACGACGAATCGGCGTCCAGTGCGAGTGGTCGCCGGCCCGGGTCGGTACCGAGAGCCTCATCCCAGTAGTCGACGATGTGGCCTCGCCCCCAACGGTATCGGCGTCTGCTCGCCACACCCATCGGCTCGGCGAGTGTGGCGGCGAAAAAGGGTCGGGCGGCCGGGGTGCGCCAGTCGATGAGAAGTTGTGCGCCCTCGTTGTCGGTCAGTCCGATGCGCCCGATGTAGGTGATCGAGCCGTCGGAATGCACCATCCGCCCCAGGCACAGGTCGACGCGGAATCGACGCAGCCGGCGAAGTCGGAACTCGGCGTCGTGGATCTCCATATCGCGATCGACCGCTCGCCGGCCACCGCCACCGGCGGAGCGGCGTAGTGCCGCGATCCGGTCGGTGAGCATGCCGATCGTTTGATCGAGGTGTGTGGCGATGGCGGCCAGGTGCGTCTCGTCCTCGGCGAGGAGCCGATACTCGGCCTTGGCGGAGTTCGGATTCGACAGTGCAAAGGCGCTCGGGACACGACGGGGTGAGGTGACGCGAAAATCCATGTGCGCCATTGTGAAGGCGCCATGGGGTCTTGCCGCAAGGCCCCATCTGCGCTATACAGTGAAGTGGGAGAGAGAATCGGTCCCACCTTTCCGCGATCAGCCTCGCGTGACGTGTCTCGGAGAATCCGAGCGGTCCATCTTCACGTTTCGTGCCGCGAGCGCCGTCGACGCCGCCTGCAGGACGAGCGGGACGGCGAGGACGGACAGTGCCACCGTCCACGATCCCGTCGAATCATGCAGTGCACCCACCGCTATCGGGCCGACGGCGGCCAGTACGTAGCCGACGAACTGGGCCATGCCGGAGACCTGACCGGTTTGTGCGGGCGACGAACTGCGCAGCACCATGAACAGCAGGGCGAGACTGATCGATGCGCCGGGACCGAACATCACCAGCGAAACCCACAGCGCGGCAGCGTGATCGACGGTCAGCAGTCCGACGAGCCCGATTCCGCAGACCGCGATGACCGCGAAGGTGATGCCGCGTTGGTCAGTGAACCGGCCCGCGATGATCGGGATGATGAGTGAGGCAAGCAATGCGACCACCTGACCGACGGCCAGAACGTTTCCGGCGGTGGCACGGGAGTACCCCTCACTCATCAGGAATGCGGGCAACCACGCGGTGAAGGTGTAGAACACCAGCGACTGCGCCCCCATGAACGCGGTGATCGCCCATGCAATCGGGTTGCGGCGCAACGATCCCACCGTCACCGCGGTCTCCGGACGATGGCGGGTGACCTGGGGTGCCCAGACGATCACAGTGATCGCCGTCAGCACCGCCCAGGACCCCAGTGTCAGCCGCCAGTTCCCGTCGAGTGCGGTATCCACCGGCACGGTGATGGCGGCGGCCACCGCGGCGCCCCCGGAGAGGGTCATCGAGTAGAGGCCGGTCATCAACCCCGAACGATGAGCGAAGTCGCGTTTGATCAGCGCGGGGAGCACTACGTTGCAGACGCCGATCGCGGCGCCGATCACCGCCGAACCCGCGAACAGGGCGGGCGCGCCCGGGATGAGGCGCAGCAACGTCCCGACGATGAGCACGAGCAGTGCGGCGAAGATGGTGCGTTCGATGCCGAATCGTGCCGCGAGGCGGGGTGCGACCGGTGCGCTGAGACCGAAGAACAGCACCGGCAGGGTGGTGAGCAGACCGGCTGTGGCACTGGTGAATCCCTCCTCGGCGGAGATCTCGTCGATCAGCGGTGCGACGGCGACCACCACCGGGCGCAGGTTCGCGGCGACCAGCATGATGCCGACCGCGGTCAGGACGGTGAGCAGTGGCCGGCCGCCGCGGTCGCTCGGCGTCGACGTCGATGCGACGCGGGTCCCGCCGTCGGCGGTCATGTGATCCCCCGGAAGGCGACGTCGAGGTAGCTGAGCACGGCCGCGCGGGCCGCGACCGGGTCGTGGGCGACGATCGCGTCGACCACGTCGTGGTGGCCCGCGGGGTGTGCGTCGAGGCCGGACGCCCCGGCGATGGTGGCGTGGTTACGTGCCATCACCTCGCCGATGCCGTCGTAGAGGTCGATGAGCAGCCGGTTGCCCGACGCGGCGACGAGAGTGGCGTGGAAGTCGATGTCGATGCGGGCGTAGTCGTCGAGGTGGCCGGATTCCAGGGCGTCGACGGCGCGGGTCAGCTGGTCACGCAGGAGCGCGATCTGTTCGTCGGTGGCGTGTTCGGCGGCGAGCGCGGCCGCCTCGGTTTCCAGGGCGCGGCGGGTGGAGAGGAGGTCGTCGGCCTCCGAACCGGGTACGCACCGGGCCAGGGCGCCGACGAGGACGTTGCGGCTGCGCACATAGGTGCCGTCGCCGCGTCGGGGCATCAGCAGTCCGGAGTGTTCGAGGGCGCGGACCGCTTCGCGAATGGTGTTGCGGCCCACGCCGAATTGCTCGACGAGTTCGGGTTCGGCGGGGATGCGGGCACCCACCGGCCACCGGCCGTCCCGGATCAGTTCGTGCATGCGGTCGACGACCAACGAGCTGGTGCGGGGTGGTGGCGTGATCAGCGGGGACACTCAAACAGGCTAACATCCCATGTTTGACGCTCGCGCGGAGCGCTCAGGCTCCGTCGTGGTGATAGCGGGTCAGGATGCTCAGCTCGTCGGCGATCCGGTCGGAGTCCGGACCGTAGGGCCGAAACGGGTCACGGGTGAGGGAGTCGACGAGGTGACTCAGCGGAAAGCGGTGTGAGCCATCGACTTTGCGGTGTGTGCGATAGGTGAGGACGGCGATCGGGACGGTGACGAGGAGGGCGAGGGCGATGATGAAGATGGTCATGTCAGAAAGCATGCGCCCGTAAGATTCCTGCCAACAGTGGCAGTGCGGACAATGTACACAAAGAATCTGCCATACTGGGGCGGTGCTGAAATCCGTCGGTGTACTCCTCTATGGGCGCGTGGCGCTCTTCGAGTTCGGCGTCGTCAACGAGGTCTTCGGCCTCGACCGCACCGACGACGGAGTCCCCGCCTTCGACTTCCGGGTCGCCTCGCCGACGCCCGGCGCCCCACTGAGCGTCGACCACGGAGTGTCGGTGGTCGCGCCGCACTCACTCGACGAGTGCCGAGACGTCGACCTCGTCGCCGTCCCCGGTGGCAGCACCTCCGGCGACTATCCCGAGGAGGTCCTCGAGACGCTGCGTGCCGTCGTCGACAACGGCGGCCGGGTACTCACCGTCTGCTCCGGCGCTTTTGCCGCGGGCGCCGCGGGCCTGCTCGACGGACGACGCTGCACCACCCACTGGCGGTACGGGGACAAGCTGGCCCGAATGTTCCCCGAGGCCCGCGTCGACACCGACGTCCTGTTCGTCGACGACGGGCCGATCACCACCAGCGCCGGCACCGCGGCCGGAATCGACGCGTCGCTGCACCTGGTCCGCGAATCGTGGGGTCCGCGGGTGGCCAACACGATCGCCCGACGCATGGTGGTCCCGCCGCACCGCGACGGCGGGCAACGCCAGTTCGTCGACGCACCGGTACCCACCTGCGCCGACCGGGGCTTCGGTGAACTCCTCGACTGGATGATCGTCCACCTCGACGAGGACGTCTCCGTCGACGACCTCGCGATGCGAATGCACATGTCCGGCCGCACATTTGCGCGCCGCTTCGTCGACGAGGTGGGCATGTCACCGCGACGCTGGCTCACCGAACAACGGGTGCTGCACTCGAAGAACCTGCTCGAGTCCACCGATCTCGGCGTCGAGGAGGTGGCCCGGCGCTCGGGGTTCGCCTCGGCGACGTTGCTGCGCCACCACTTCACCTCGGCCGTCGGGGTGGCGCCGCTGGTTTATCGTCGACGATTTGCCGGTGCGTCCGGGTCGGAGTGAGCGGCCGTCAGTCCGCACGAGATCAGTTGATCCGACCCGGTGGCACGGAATCGTCCACGCACTACTGAACTAAGGTGACGGAGGAGGTACAAAGCAATGTCACTGGAACCAGTAATGGCCGCGTTTGCTAACGCACTCCTAATATCGCGAATTAGTGGCACGATATCTAGGAAAAGTGAAGTTCGCGAAATTCGCTCCTACTATCGATTCGAAGCTTCGGGATCTCCTGACGTTCTTGTGGGTGGGTTACGGCCAGGGCAGTTCGGGGCAGGCGCCGCCGCGGGTGAGTTCGGCCATCGCTATCAGCGCTTCTGGCGTGTGGAATCCGTAGGCCCGCTTGGTCAGTGCGCGTAGATGGGTGTTGGTGGCCTCAGTGCGCGCGTTGGTCAGGTTGTGACGCAACGCGTTCCGGATACGAGCATTGTAACGCTCCAACGTTCTTCCAGAACTGCGATTTCCGGGACGTCACTGTCTCGGGCCCATGCCTGTGCCCCAGTCAGCAACACGAACCGCCTTCCTTCGGTGGCGCGGATCGCATCGCGCAGTTGCTCTTTGAGCATGTACGCCTCGTACAGCTCGCGGTTGTCCTCACGGAGCTGCTCGACGATGCCACGCTGCTCGGGTGACTGATCGGTATGGGTCTTGCGGACCGCCCACATCGCACCCTTCCGGCCTCCGTGGGTGGCCACGGTACGGCGCCGCACCTTGTCGACC
>NZ_JBDZDI010000012.1:0-146542 GCF_040044975.1 Gordonia oleivorans | reverse complement strand
GTGGTAGTAGGCAAGCGATGGGGTGACGCAGGAAGGTAGTGGGGCCAGGCAGTGGTTGTCCTGGTGTAAGCCTGTAGGGCGAGTGATTGGTAAATCCGTCACTCATAATGTCTGAGAGGTGATGCGTAACCGTTGTGGTGAATTCCATGATCCTATGCTGCCGAGAAAAGCCTCTAGTGAGTTGGTACACGGCCCGTACCCCAAACCGACACAGGTGGTCAGGTAGAGAATACTAAGGCGATCGAGAGAACTGTGGTTAAGGAACTCGGCAAAATGCCCCCGTAACTTCGGGAGAAGGGGGACCCATCCTGGTGACGTACCTTGCGTATTGAGCTGGTGTGGGTCGCAGAGACCAGAGAGAAGCGACTGTTTACTAAAAACACAGGTCCGTGCGAAGTCGTAAGACGATGTATACGGACTGACGCCTGCCCGGTGCTGGAAGGTTAAGAGGACCGGTTAATCACTTTCGGGTGGTGAAGCTGAGAATTTAAGCCCCAGTAAACGGCGGTGGTAACTATAACCATCCTAAGGTAGCGAAATTCCTTGTCGGGTAAGTTCCGACCTGCACGAATGGCGTAACGACTTCTCTGCTGTCTCAACCACAGACTCGGCGAAATTGCAGTACGAGTAAAGATGCTCGTTACGCGCGGCAGGACGAAAAGACCCCGGGACCTTCACTATAGCTTGGTATTGGTGTTCGGTTCGGTTTGTGTAGGATAGGTGGGAGACTGTGAAGCGGCCACGCCAGTGGTTGTGGAGTCGTTGTTGAAATACCACTCTGATCGTATTGGACTTCTAACCTCGGACCCTGATCGGGTTCAGGGACAGTGCCTGGTGGGTAGTTTAACTGGGGCGGTTGCCTCCCAAAATGTAACGGAGGCGCCCAAAGGTTCCCTCAGCCTGGTTGGCAATCAGGTGGTGAGTGTAAGTGCACAAGGGAGCTTGACTGTGAGACGTACATGTCGAGCAGGGACGAAAGTCGGGACTAGTGATCCGGCACCAACGTGTGGAAGTGGTGTCGCTCAACGGATAAAAGGTACCCCGGGGATAACAGGCTGATCTTCCCCAAGAGTCCATATCGACGGGATGGTTTGGCACCTCGATGTCGGCTCGTCGCATCCTGGGGCTGGAGTAGGTCCCAAGGGTTGGGCTGTTCGCCCATTAAAGCGGCACGCGAGCTGGGTTTAGAACGTCGTGAGACAGTTCGGTCTCTATCCGCCGCGCGCGTTAGAAACTTGAGGAAACCTGTCCCTAGTACGAGAGGACCGGGACGGACGAACCTCTGGTGTGCCAGTTGTTCCGCCAGGAGCATTGCTGGTTGGCTACGTTCGGAAGGGATAACCGCTGAAAGCATCTAAGCGGGAAGCCTGTTCCAAGATGAGGTTTCTCACCACCTTGAGTGGTTAAGGCCCCCTACAGACCATGGGGTTGATAGGCCAGAACTGGAAGCCTGGTAACAGGTGTAGGTGACTGGTACTAATCGGCCGAGGACTTACAACAACATTTCTTTAACTCAAAAGATTGTTTCGCATCCACTATGTACTTCTGAAATAGCAGGCAACCCTGTGTCGGAGACGACAAAGAGGGGTCCCGTTAATTTCATAGTGTTTCGGCGGCTATAGCGGTGGGGAAACGCCCGGTCCCATTCCGAACCCGGAAGCTAAGCCCACCAGCGCCAATGGTACTGCACTCTGATCGGTGTGGGAGAGTAGGACACCGCCGAACTATCATTCCGGGATGCCCCGCAACACTCACGTGTTGCGGGGCATCACCGCATTCCGCACCCCCCTTTTTTCGGGGATGTTCACGCGCCGCCGTCACGCTCCCGCGGAACCTCCACGTTCACGCGCTCAGTGCACCGAGCGCGTGAGCATGCAGGCACCGCGTCGACGAACAGCATCCGCGCCACGGGTGAGCTTCACGCGGCAAGTCCACGTTCCCGCGGCGACCCCGTCTACGCGCGCTCATTGCACTGACCGCGTGAGCATGCAGGCACCGCGCCGGCAAGCAGACACCGCGTCGACGAACAGCACCCGCGCCAGCCTTCGCGCGGTATCTCCACGTTCGCGCGGCATCCCCCCACTCACGCTCTCAGTGCACCGAGCGCGTGAACACGCAGACACCGCGTCGACGAGCAGCGCCCGCGCCACGCTGAGTTCGCGCGGCACGTGCACGCTCGCGCGGCGCCCCCGTCCTCGCGCTCGCATTGCACCGAGGGCGCGAACACGCGGGCACCGCGTCGACGAACAGCACCCGCGCCGACGTCGACGATGCGGGGTCGGGTCGGCCGTGTGCGGGCCCAGGGCATAGATTGGCTTCCATGACTGACCGTGATCGCAATCGCGGCCGCCGCCCGCAACGTCAGGGTGGCTCCCCGCAACGCTCGGTGCCGTCGGATCGTCCGGCGGAGCCGGCGATTCCCGACGAGGTGAGCGCGTCGGATCTCGACTCCGAGACTCGGCGTGACCTGCTGACGCTCGACAAGTCGAATGCGGAAGCCGTTGCCCGTCACCTGGTGATGGTGGCAGACCTTCTCTACGAGGACCCGGCGCTTGCGCTCGAGCATGCGCGAGCGGCTCGTCGTCGTGCGACGCGGGTGGGTGTGGTGCGCGAAACCGCGGGCATCGCGGCGTACAACGCGGGCGAATGGCAGGAGGCGATCTCGGAGCTGCGGGCAGCTCGCCGGATCACCGGAAGCTCGTCGCTGCTGCCGCTGATCGCGGACGCGGAGCGAGGCCTGGGACGGCCGGAGCGTGCGATCGAGATCGCATGGAGTGACGAGGGACGCGCGCTGACCGGAGACGAGGCGACCGAATTGCGCATCGTCGAGGCCGGCGCCCGAACCGATATGGGTGAGCCCGACAAGGCGCTGGTCACCTTGCAGTTGGAGGACCTCAGCCCGGGCCGTACCGGCACGGCAGCGGCGCGCGTCTTCTATGCGTATGCGTCGGCGCTCGAGGCCGCCGGACGGATCGACGATGCGATGACGTGGTTCATGAACGCATCTGCCGCCGACATCGACGACGCGACCGACGCCGAGTTCCGACTGATGGAGTTGTCGGTGGGTGGCGAGCCTGCCGAGGTGTCACCGGACGAGACGGCGTTCGACGGGCCGGTGCTCGATGAACCGGTCCCTGACAGGCGTGACGAGTCGGCCCCTGACGAGTCCTCCGGTGATGGCGCGCCGTTGGCGGCAACCGAGGCAACCGAGGCCGTCGAGGCCGTCGAGGCCGACGATGAAGTGGCTGTACCCGCAGTCCCCGCGGTCGCAGTCCCCGAGGTCGCAGAGCCGGAGGTCGCAGAGCCGGAAGTCGAGACCCAGACCTCAGATCCGGTGCCAGTGTTGACCGATGTGTATGACGCACTGCTCCTCGACCTCGACGGCACCGTTTTCGCCGGGCACCGGCCGGTGGCCGGCGCCGTCGACACCCTCCGACAGGTCGATCGCACGACCATCTTCGTGACGAACAATGCGAGCCGTCGTCCCACGGAGGTCGCCGAGCACCTGGTGGGCATGGGATTCGACGCGACGCCCGATCAGGTGGTGACGAGTGCGCAATCGGCGGCTCGCCTGCTGTCCGAACACCTGGAACCCGGTTCTCGTGCCCTTGTTCTCGGCACGGACGGGTTGGCACAGGAGGTCCGCGAAGTCGGCATTGCGGTGACACGCAGCGCGGACGACCGGCCACTGGCCGTGATCCAGGGATACTCGCCGGACACGTCGTGGGCGACACTCTCGGAAGCGGCCCTTGCCATTCGGGCGGGTGCGCTGTGGATCGCGACCAATGTCGATGCGACGTTGCCGTCCGAGCGGGGGTTGCTCGTCGGGAACGGGTCCCTGGTCGCTGCGGTCGCCAATGCGACCGGGCAGGAACCGCTGGTGGCGGGCAAGCCCGCGGCACCGCTGATGGCCGACGCGATCACGCGCAGCGCGGCGGACAAGCCACTGGTGATCGGCGATCGCCTGGACACCGACATCCAGGGGGCGCATTCGGTCGGTCTGGACAGCCTGCTGGTGCTCACGGGTGTCAGCACCCCGGCCGATCTGCTCTCGGCGCCTCCCCAGCAACGACCGACCTACGTCGCCGCCGACCTGTCCGGAGTCCTCGGCGCGGTCGACACCCTGCGTATCTCCGCCAAGGACTCATGGAGCGTCGGCCGCGACGGCAACACGGTGTCGGTCTCATCGACCACCGACGTCCCGGATGCCGGCGCATTACTGCCGGCTCTCGCCGCGCAGGTGTGGGAGTGGGCCGACGCGGACGAGATCGACCTCACCGAACTGGTCGTCACCGGGACGTCGGATGCGGTGCGTACGGTGTTGGCAGAACTCGACTTCGACCACGAGGCGTAGATCATGACCGCACCGCACGATGGCCCGATCACCGGACCGCGGCCGGGACCGCACCTGATGCCCGGTGCCGCTCCGTCTCCCGGGCCCGGCCCCGACGTCGATCCAGCCCTCGCCGACGTCGTCACCGAGCAGGTCCACGATCTGCTCGGCCAGGTCGACGACATCCGAGAGCAGACCGGTGACGCCTTCGACCTCGTCGCACTGGCACGGCAGACGCAGCTCCTCGAACAGGCTCACGAGGTGTTGACGTCGGCGTTGTCCGAGGTCGATCACCGGTGAGGTGTGACTGAGTGGCGGCACGGGCGCGTCTGGACGCCGAGCTGGTTCGTCGGGGTTTGGCCCGCTCTCGTGAGCAGGCCCGTGACCTCGTAGAGCAGCGGGTGATCAAGGTCAACGGCACGATCGCGACGAAACCGTCGACGAATGTCGGCAAGGACACCCCGATCGTCGTGGTGGATGACGCCGCTCGGGACGATTGGGCCTCGCGAGGGGCGCACAAACTGCTCGGTGCACTCGAGGCGTTCGAACCGCAGGGACTGTCGGTGACGGGTCGACGGTGCCTGGATGCCGGTGCGTCGACCGGCGGCTTCACCGACGTCCTGCTGCGTCGGGGTGCCCGCGAGGTCGTCGCCGTCGACGTCGGCTACGGACAACTGATCTGGCGTCTGCAGAACGACGACCGGGTGGACATCCACGATCGGACCAACGTTCGTCACCTGTGCGCGGCGGACATCGGCGGTCCCGTCGACGTCGTCGTCGCCGACCTGTCGTTCATCTCCTTGTCGTTGGTGTTGCCGGCATTCGTGGCCTGCACCGCACCTGACGCCGATCTCGTGCCGATGGTCAAACCACAATTCGAAGTGGGCAAGGATCGCGTGGGATCCGGTGGGGTGGTGCGTGATCCGGAACTACGCGTCGCGGCCGTCGCCAAGGTCGTCGCCGAGGCACATCGACTCGGACTGACGCTGCGCGCGGTGACCGCGAGTCCGCTTCCGGGGCCGTCGGGCAACGTCGAGTACTTCCTCTGGTTGCGGCGACGGTCGGAGGCGGAGTCGGGAAGCGACGTGTCAGACGGTCGGGATAGGGTCGGTAACCGTGTCGAATCGAACGCGGGTGAGGACACGGCGACCGCCGGCGACGTCGACGGTGAGGCCGCGGTCGATGACGACCTCGTGCAGATGATTCGCCGGGCCGTCGAGGAGGGTCCGCGCTGACCGGCAACGCCCATCGGCGCGGCCCACTGTGACACACCCCATGCGTGAGACGAAGGGATACCAGGTGGTCAACGCTTCGGACGCCGACCGGGAATTCCTGGTCGTCGCCCATACCGGCCGCGACGTCGTGACCGACACCATGATGTCGATCGCGCGGCACTGTGCCGCGGCCGGAGTGGCGCTGCGTGTGGTGGACCACGACACCAGGGTCGATCCGGATCCGGCGAGCGAGGCGCGGGCCTATCCCCAGTCGGTGGCCGATGCTCATTCGGTGCCCCGTCCCGAGCGCAATCCACTCGATCCCGACCGGCTGCGTGAGACCGGCGCCCGGGTCGAGGTGACCGTCGGTGACCTCGAATCGGCGCAGGGCTGTGAGATCGTGATCGTTCTGGGCGGCGACGGGACATTTCTTCGCGCCGCCGAATTGGCTCATCCAGCAGGTGTTCCGGTGCTCGGAATCAACCTCGGCCACATCGGATTCCTGGCGGAGGCCGAAGCCAACCGGGTTGATGCGGTCATGCAGCAACTCGTGTCCGGCGACTACCGGGTGGAACCCCGCATGACCCTCGACATCACCGTGATCGATCCCGCGTGTCCCGACGAACCACCGCAGAAGAGTTGGGCGCTCAACGAGGTCGCAATCCTCAACAACACCAGCACCGGGGTTCTCGAACTCGTCACCGAGGTCGACGGACGGCCGGTGTCGGCGTTCGGTGCCGACGGGGTCCTGGTGTCCACACCCACCGGTTCGACGGCATACGCCTTCTCGGCCGGGGGACCGGTCATGTGGCCGGATCTCGAGGCGATCCTGGTGGTGCCGAGCAACGCACACGCCCTGTTCGCCCGCCCGATGGTGACCAGCCCACGGTCACGGATCGCCGTCGAGGTGGACAAGAACGGGCGGTCGGCGGTGGCGCTGTGCGACGGTCGGCGTCGTCTGCCGGTTCCGGCCGGTGCCCGCGTCGAGGTGGTGCGCAGCGAGCGATCGGTGCCGTGGGTGCGGATCGACTCCGATCCGTTCGCCGACCGGCTGGTACGCAAGTTCGACCTGCCGGTCACCGGCTGGCGGGGAAGGCAGATCTAGATGCTCGAGGAACTGTCCATCGCCGGCCTCGGCGTGATCGACGAGGCCGCGGCGCAACTGTCACCCGGATTCACCGCACTCACCGGTGAGACCGGAGCGGGCAAGACCATGATCGTCACCAGCCTCCGGTTGCTGTCCGGGGCGCGCGCCGACGCCGGCCGCGTCCGATCCGGAAGCGAGCGGGCCACCGTCGAAGGACGATTCCGGGTCACCGGTACCGACGGTGAACCCTCGACGGAGATCGCCGAACTCCTCGAGTCCTCGGGCGCCGAACTCGACGACGACGGGACCGTCATCGCGATCCGCACGGTCAACGCCGACGGCCGATCCCGCGCCCATCTCGGTGGCCGCTCGGTGCCGGTCGGTGTTCTCGGGAAGCTGGTGAACTCCGTGCTGACCGTGCACGGGCAGAACGATCAGCTCCGACTGCTGCGCCCGGACCGGCAGCGCGCCGCGCTGGACACCTTCGCCGGGGCCAAGGCCCACAAGGCGCTGGCCGCCTACCGCAGCGCACGCACCGAGTGGATCGACATCCTCGACGAACTCGACGAACTGCGCGCCAATTCCCGCGACCTCGCCCAGGAAGCGGATCGTCTGCGCTTCGGCATCGACGAGATCGGTGCTGTCGACCCGCAACCCGGCGAGGACACCGATCTCGCCGAGACGATCCGTCGGCTCACCGACCTCGAGTCGATCCGGTCGGCCGCATCCGGATCCCACGAGATCATCTCCGGGGAGTCCGGATCGGTGATCGAGGGTCTCGGGCAGGCGCGGTCGATGCTCGAGTCGGCCGCCGACGACGAACTGCGACGCCTGGCCGGGCGAGTTGCCGAGGCCCTCACCGTGGTCACCGACATCGGCGAGGAACTCACCGACTTTCTCTCCGCGCTGCCCACCGACGCCGACGCCCTCGACAAGCTGCTCACCCGGCAGAGTGAACTGAAGGCGCTGGTCCGCAAGTACGCGCCGGACATCGACGGTGTGATCGAGTGGCATCGGCAGGCGCAGAAACGACTCGAACAGATCGACGACCCGCAGGGCAGCATCGACGATCTCGAACAACGCGCGGCCCAGGCGCGCACCGTGGTCGCCGACGCCGCGGGCAAACTGCACACCATCCGCGTCAAGGCGGCCTCGACGATGGCGACCAAGGTGTCGAAGGAACTGGCCGGTCTCGCGATGGGAGATTCGGTGCTCTCGGTCGGCGTCGTCCCCGAACCCGCCGAGGCCGACGGTCGTCTGGCCATCGACGTCGACGGCAGTGTCGCGCAGGCCGGTGCCGACGGTGCCGACCGTGTCGAGTTCGCGCTCGTACCGCACAAGGGTGCGCAGCCACTACCGATCGCCACCTCGGCGTCGGGCGGCGAACTGTCGCGAGTGATGCTGGCTCTCGAGGTGGTGCTGGCCGAACCGACCTCGGGATCGGTCATGGTTTTCGACGAGGTCGACGCCGGCGTGGGTGGTCGTGCCGCGGTGGAGATCGGCCGTCGACTGGCTCGGCTCGCGAAGGCGCATCAGGTCATCGTCGTCACCCATCTTCCGCAGGTCGCCGCGTTCGCCGACAACCACCTCGTGATCGGCAAGAAATCGACAAAGGGGGCCGTCACGAGCACGGTGCGTGTGCTCGACCGCACCGACCGGGTTGCCGAGCTCGCCAGAATGCTTGCGGGACTGGGGGAATCCGACACCGGAAAGGCACATGCGGAGGAACTTCTGTCTACCGCTGAGGCGGAAAGAGACTCTTGAGGTCAACGGTCCTGTTGATTCTCATGTGACAAAAGTTGTAGAAGTTACGGCGCGCCTCCCATCGAAGGCGGATGTCGCGGTCAATCATGGCGTGCATGAAGATGCCTGCACTGCTCGCGCGGACCACACAAGAACTGCCTGGCGTGATCGGTATCGCCAGAATCGACAAGAACACCAAGAAACTCATCGAACGGGTCGGGCCCGGGGACATCGCGATCCTCGACGAGGTCGACCTCGATCGCGTCACCGCCGACGCGCTCGTGCAGGCCAATGTCGTCGCCGTCGTCAATGCGTCGCCGTCGATCTCCGGTCGTTATCCCAATCTCGGCCCCGAGGTGCTCGTCGCGTCCGGGATCGTCCTGCTCGACGACGTGGGGCCCGAGGTGTTCAAGAAGGTCAAGGACGGCGCCAAACTGCGGGTGCACGACGATCGTCTGCTGGTCGGCGAGCGGCGCCTCGCCCGCGGCACCACGTTGGAGGAGCCCGACGTCGCCGATATGATGATCGACGCCAAGACCGGTCTCGTCGATCATCTGGAAGCCTTCTCCGGCAACACCATCGAGTTCATCCGCAGCGAGTCGCCGTTGCTGATCGACGGAGTCGGCGTTCCCGATGTGGATGTGTCCTTCGCCGGCAAGCATGTCGTGATCGTCGCCGACGGACCCGATCGGGGCACCGAACTGCGAGCGCTCAAACCGTTCATCAAGGAGTACTCGCCGATCCTGGTCGGTGTGGGCGCCGGCGCCGACACCCTCGTCAAGGCCGGATACAAGCCCGCCGTCGTGGTGGGTGACCCCGAGGACATGAAGGTCGCCACGCTCAAGAGCGGTGCCCAGGTGGTGCTGCCGGCCGACACCGACGGACATGCACCCGGCCTCGAACGGATCCAGGATCTCGGTATCGGCGCGACCACCTTCCCGGCGGCGGGGTCGGCCGCCGATCTGGCCCTGCTGCTGTCGGACTTCCACGGCGCCGATCTCATCGTGACCGCAGGCTACGGCGGTTCCCTCGACGACTTCTTCGACCGTTCGCGTCGCGAGAGCACGCCGTCGACCTTCCTCACCCGGCTGAAGGTCGGTCCGAAGCTGGTGGACGCCAAGGCCGTTGCCACTCTCTATCGCAGCCGCGTCTCCGGCGCGGCGATCGCCTGCGTCATCCTGGCCGCGCTCATCGCCGTCATCGCAGCGGTCATGCTGTCCAATGCCGGCCCGGAGGTCATCGATTGGGTTGTGGCCCAGTGGAATCACCTGGTGGAGTGGGCACGGGGAGTCTGGAACCGGTAGCCGATGATCTCGATGCGTCAGCACGCCATCTCCTTGGTGGCGGTGTTCATGGCCCTGGCACTGGGACTGTTCCTCGGCTCGGGCTTCGTCGGTGATCGCGTGAACTCTCTGACCGGGACCAGTCGCGACCGCATCGGCGATCTCGAACAGCAACGCGACTCGCTCAACGACCAGGTCAACTCCGCCAACAGCTTTGACGCGGCGATCGCCGCCCGGCTCATCGCCGGTCAATTGCGCGGACAGGATGTCCTGGTGGTGACCACGCCGAACGCGGCGGACTCCGACGTGACAGCGGTGAAGGAGTGCATCGCCACCGCCGGCGGCACCTTCGCCGGGCAGATCGGTATGACCGACACCCTCATCCGTGATGAGAAGGCCGAGCAGGTCCGCACCATCGTCGACCAGACGATCCCGGCCGGGACGACCCTGCGTGCCGAACTCACCGATACCGGCGGACGGGTGGGTGATCTGCTCGGCAGTCTCGTCACCCACCGCTCGGGTCAGCAGGCGGCGTCGGCGTCGGATCGGCAGACCGGTCTGCAGACGCTGCGCGACGGTGGATTCATCACCTTTGCCGACAACGCCATCCGGCCGGCCGATCTCGTGGTGTTCGTCACCGGCGACGCGCTCCCGGAGAACTCCGGCGCGCAGGGCCAACTCACCGCCCGCCTGGCCGCCGCGATGAGTGCCCGGGCTCAGGGTGGCACGCTCGTCGGCCGTACCGGGTCGGCCACCGGGGTGTCACCCATCGCGGTGGTGCGCTCGGATCCGGCGCTGCGCAACGCCGTCTCCACCGTCGACAACGTGGACCAACAGACCGGTCTGATCACCACGATCCTGGTGCTCGACGAGGAAAGTCAGGGGCACACCGGCTCCTATGGCACCGGTCCGGGTGCCACCGCGATCACCGTGGGCGCCCAGCCCGTCGACGCCCCGCCCGGAACCTGATCGCCCCATCCTCAGCGCATGGCGCCTCGGTCGCGACACACCGATCGTGGTGGGCGCGTCGGTGTGGTGGCGGGCGGATGCGTTCGGTGGTGTTACCCTGGAGTCCCGTAGGTGAGCAGGCTTTCATGACCTGATCCGGCCGACGGGAGAACCACTGTTGCGACCACTGCGCCATGTGCATTCGGGCACCAAACACATTTTTGTCACCGGCGGCGTCGCGTCGTCGCTTGGGAAGGGCCTGACCGCATCGAGTCTGGGTCAGTTGCTGACCGCTCGCGGTCTCCGGGTCACGATGCAGAAACTCGACCCCTACCTGAACGTCGATCCGGGGACGATGAACCCGTTCCAGCACGGTGAGGTGTTCGTCACCGAGGACGGCGCGGAAACCGATCTCGACGTCGGTCACTACGAGCGGTTCCTGGACCGCAACCTCTCCCAGTCGGCGAATGTGACCACCGGGCAGGTGTATTCGACCGTCATCGCCAAGGAACGGCGAGGCGAGTACCTCGGCGAGACGGTTCAGGTCATCCCGCACATCACCGACGAACTCAAGGCGCGGGTCCTCGCGATGCGTGAGCCCGGCGACGACGGTGAGGCGCCCGACGTGGTGATCACCGAGATCGGCGGCACCGTCGGCGACATCGAATCACTGCCGTTCATCGAGGCCGCCCGGCAGATCCGGCACGACGTCGGACGCGACAACGTGTTCTTCCTGCACGTGTCGCTGGTGCCCTATCTCGCACCGTCGGGCGAACTGAAGACCAAGCCCACCCAGCATTCGGTGGCCGCGCTGCGCAACGTCGGTATCCAGCCCGACGCACTCATCCTGCGCTGCGACCGTGACGTGCCCGAGGCGCTGAAGAAGAAGATCGCGCTGATGTGCGACGTGGACATCGAAGGTGTGATCTCGACCCCCGACGCACCGTCGATCTACGACATCCCCAAGGTGCTGCACAGTGAGCAGCTCGACGCGTACGTCGTGCGCAAACTGGGTCTGCCGTTCCGCGACGTCGACTGGACCGTGTGGGGCGAACTGCTCAACCGGGTCCACGATCCGCGTGAGACGGTGCGAATTGCCTTGGTGGGCAAGTACGTCGACCTCCCGGACGCCTACCTGTCGGTCACCGAGGCGATCCGTGCGGGGGGCTTCGCGTGGCGCGCCCGCACCGAGATCAAGTGGGTCCCCTCCGACGAATGCGCCACCCTCGCCGGTGCGCAGGCCGCCCTCGGCGACGTCGACGGCATCCTCATCCCCGGTGGCTTCGGCATCCGCGGCATCGAGGGCAAGGTCGGGGCGATCGCCTATGCGCGCCGTCGCGGCATCCCGCTGCTAGGGCTGTGCCTGGGACTGCAGTGCATCGTCATCGAGGCGGCCCGCTCGGTCGGTCTAGAGGGGGCGAGTTCGGATGAATTCGATCCCGACACCCCGCATCCGGTGATCTCGACGATGGCCGATCAGCACGAGGTGGTCTCGGGTGAGGCCGACCTCGGCGGCACCATGCGTCTGGGCGCCTACCCGGCGGTGCTGCTGCCGGGGACGCAGGTCGCCGAGGCCTACGGGGCCACCGAGGTGTCCGAACGTCACCGTCATCGCTACGAGGTCAACAACTCCTACCGCGACAAGATCGCCGAATCCGGGCTGGTGTTCTCCGGGACGTCGCCGGACGGGCATCTCGTCGAGTTCGTTGAGTATCCGCGTGAGGTGCACCCGTTCCTGGTGGCCACGCAGGCGCATCCCGAACTCAAGAGTCGACCCACCCGCCCGCACCCGCTGTTCCGGTCGTTCATCGACGCGGCCCTGAAATACAAAGCAGCCGAACGGCTTCCGGTGGAGCTCGGCGAGTACGGGTCACCGGCGCACACGGCCGATGCCGATTCCGCGGGTGTGGCGGCCGCCACCGGCGCCCACGGAGGCGACGGCGCTTGACCGAGGACAGCACCGTCGACGCGGGAACACACGAGTTCACCGTCCGCGACAGCCGCACCGTCTACGACGGCGCGATCCTGACCTTGCGGGTCGACGACGTGGTCATGCCCGGTGGCCGGGTCGCCGAGCGGGAGATCGTCGAACACTACGGTGCGGTGGCCGTCGTCGCCCGTGATGACTCCGGTCGTATCGCGATGGTCCGTCAGTATCGGCATCCGATCGGTCACCGGCTTCTCGAACTGCCGGCGGGATTGCTCGATCAGGGGGCTCAGGAGTCCCCGCTGGTCGCCGCGCAACGCGAGCTGGCCGAGGAGACCGACCTGGCCGCCGACCGCTGGCGAGTGCTGGTCGACCTGGACCTGTCACCGGGTTTCACCGACGAGGCGCTGCGTCTGTACCTCGCCGAGGGACTCACCGTCCTCGAGGCCGCCGACCGCGCCGACGAGGAGGCCGACATGTCGGTGGAGTGGGTGCCCATCGACGACGCCGTGCGCGGTGTGTTCGCGGGAGAGATCGTCAACGCGACGAGCGTGGCGGGCATCCTGGCGGTCGCCGCCGCCGACCGCGGGGACATCGCACTGCGGGACACCGGCGCGCCGTGGCGGGACGAACCGACCGCGCTGCGCAGCCGGCGGAGCCGATAGGACGACGGGCATCGAGGGGAGTGGGCGAGTGACCGGTGGGGTCGGGATCGACGACACCGTGGCGCGTTACCTCGATCATCTGACCGTCGAACGTGGCGTCGCGGCCAACACCCTGGCCTCCTATGGTCGCGACCTCGGTCGCTACCGGCGCTACCTGAGTGACCGCGGCATCGCCGATCTGGGCGAGGTGCGCGAGCAGGACGTCCGGGAGTTCCTGGTCGCACTGCGGCGCGGTGACGCACAGACGCACGATCAGCCGCTGGCGGAAAGCTCGGTGGCGCGAACCCTGGTGGCCACCAGGGGATTTCACAAGTTCGCCGCGGCCGAGGGGCTGGTGGGCGAGGACGTCGCCCACGGGGTACGACCACCGAGCCCGGCCCGCCGACTGCCCAAGGCGTTGTCGGTGACCGACGTGGTGGCAATCCTCGACGCCGCGGGTGCCGCCGATCACCCGCGAGCGCTGCGTGATCGCGCGTTGCTGGAACTGCTCTACAGTTGCGGCGCGCGCATCTCCGAGGCGACCGCGCTGGACGTCGACGACATCGACACCGACACCCGTGCGGTGCGTCTGAGCGGCAAGGGCGGTAAGGAACGGGTGGTACCGGTCGGCGGTCCGGCGATCGACGCGCTCGATGCCTACCTGGTCCGCGGACGTCCCGCGCTGGTCAGTCGATCCCAGCCCGCGCTGTTCCTCAACGCGCGCGGCGGCCGGCTCACCCGGCAGGGCGCGTGGCAGGTTCTTGCGGCCGCCGCCGAGCGCGCCGGGCTCGACATCGCGGTCTCGCCGCACACCCTGCGGCACAGCTTCGCCACCCATCTGCTCGACGGGGGCGCCGACGTCCGGGTGGTGCAGGAGCTCCTCGGCCACGCGTCGGTGACCACCACACAGGTGTACACGCTGGTGACGGTCAACACGATGCGCGAGGTGTACGCCACCGCGCACCCGCGGGCGCGGTGAGCTCGGCCGAGTGCGGTGTGGAGATATCGACCCCGATCCACCGGCGATGCTCCGCGAGTTCATTCCGACGACACACTAGGCTTTGGTCAGGTCGCGTGATCCGGCCAGGCAGACGACAGAAAGGGGCGAGTCAGCGGTGAGCCTCTCCAGCCCCCGGCGATTTCACGCCCACTTCGAGGATCAATACAGTCTCGAGGTACCGACGGGCCCCGGCGCCGAGGAGCCGGATCACCCCGTGCCCCCACCGGTCTCGGAACAGGAGATCGGACCGACCGGCCGCCCCTACCGTCCGGTGCCGGAACCGGCCCCCCTCGAGACGCATGGACCGGCCACCGTCATCGCGGTCTGCAATCAGAAGGGCGGCGTCGGCAAGACCACGTCGACCATCAACCTCGGTGCCGCGCTGGCCGAGTACGGCCGGCGGGTACTTCTCGTCGATCTGGACCCGCAGGGTGCGCTGTCGGCAGGTCTGGGAGTTCCGCACCACGAACTCGAGGAGACCGTCTACAACCTGCTGGTTCCCCCGCACGCGCCGACCGACGAGGTGCTGATGCGGACGCGCGTGGACGGACTCGATCTGCTGCCGAGCAACATCGACCTGTCGGCCGCGGAGATCCAGCTGGTCACCGAGGTCGGCCGTGAACAGGCACTCGCACGGGCACTGCACCCGGTGCTCGACCGCTACGACATCGTCCTGATCGACTGCCAGCCATCGCTGGGTTTGCTCACCGTCAACGCGCTGGCCTGCGCCGACACCGTGCTCATCCCGATGGAATGCGAGTACTTCAGCCTGCGTGGGCTGGCGTTGCTCACCGACACCATCGAGAAGGTGCACGACCGTCTCAATGTGCGCCTCGACGTCGGCGGAATCCTGGTGACCATGTTCGATGCCCGGACGCTGCATTCCCGCGAGGTGATGGCGCGGGTGGTTGAGGTGTTCGGAGAGAAGGTCTACGACACCGTCATCGCGCGGACCGTCCGGTTCCCCGAAACCAGCGTCGCCGGTGAACCGATCACCTCGTGGGCGCCGAAATCCTCTGGTGCGCAGGCATATCGAGCACTGGCGCGAGAGGTCATCGCACGTAACGTCAAGCAGGCATGACCGAGCCGGTCGCGATGGTCGGCGCTGCGGCCGACAGGGCCGCCGATCCCGACGGTGCGGCGCCGGCGGTGGCAGAGGGGGAGGCCGCCGCCCCGGACACCGGCTTCCGGGTCCGATTGCGCAACTTCGAGGGCCCCTTCGATCTGCTGCTGAACCTGATCAGTCAGCATCGTCTCGACGTCACCGAGGTGGCGTTGCACGAGGTGACCGACGACTTCATCGCCTACACCCGGCAGATGGGTCCCGAACTCGGGCTGGAACAGACCACCGAGTTCCTGGTCGTGGCGGCCACCCTGCTCGATCTCAAGGCCGCCCGCCTGTTGCCGTCCGGCGAGGTCGACGATCCCGAGGATCTCGCGCTGCTCGAGGCCCGCGACCTGCTGTTCGCGCGACTGCTGCAATACCGGGCCTACAAGCAGGTCGCCGCGCTGTTCGGTGAACTCGAGGCCGCCGCCCTGCAGCGGTACCCGCGGGCGGTGTCACTGGAGGAGCGCTACGCCGACCTGCTGCCCGAGGTGACCCTCGGGGTGGACGCGGCCGGGTTCGCCGAAGTCGCCGCGGCTGCGCTTCGACCACGTCCGGTGCCCACCGTCGGTCTCGACCATCTGCACGACGTCCACTCGGTGTCGGTGCCCGCCCAGGCCACCCGTATGGCCGGATTGCTCGCCGGGGCAGCCGAATCGGGGCTGACATTTCGGGAGCTGACCGCGGACTGCGGCAGCGGTCTGGAGGTGGTCGGCAGTTTCCTCGCCCTGCTCGAACTGTTCCGGGAACGCGCCATCACCTTCGATCAGCCCGAGGCGCTGGGTGATCTGCGGGTGATCTGGTCGGGTGAGCGTGACGTGCACGACCTGAGTTTCGAGAGGGCGGAGGACTACGGATGACCGACACCGATGGTGATGTCGCGGGTGAGATCGGGCCGGGAATCGTCGAGCCCGGGGTTTCCGAGCCCGGGGCTACCGAACCCGGCCAGACGGAACTCGATGTCGTCGAAGGTGAGGGTGAGGCCCTTGATGACGACACCTTGCGTGCCGCGCTGGAAGCGTTGCTGCTGGTCATCGACACACCGGTGACCACCGACGAACTGGCCTCGGCGCTCGGCGCCACGCCCGCCCGGGTCCGCGAGCAACTGAACCGGATGTCCGCGGAGTTGACCGAGCGTCGCAGCGGGATCGATCTGCGGTTCGCCGGTGACGGTTGGCGGTTCTACACGCGCACCGATTTCGCCCCCTACGTCGAACGACTCCTGCTCGACGGGGCCCGATCCAAGCTGACGCGTGCGGCGTTGGAGACGCTCGCGGTGATCGCCTATCGGCAGCCCGTGTCGCGGGCCCGGGTCAGCGCCATCCGCGGGGTGAACGTCGACGGTGTGATCCGCACCTTGGTGGCCCGCGGCCTGATCAACGAGGTCGGCACCGATCCGCAGACGACGGCCACCACGTACGGCACCACGGAGTTGTTCCTCGAGCGACTCGGGTTGGCGTCGCTGTCGGAGCTGCCGGATCTGGCGCCGCTGCTGCCCGATGTCGACCTGATCGACGATCTCGACGAGGAACTCAACTCCGACCCCCGATTCGCCAAACTGGCGGGCAAGGCGTCAGACTCAGAGGGGGCCGTCGACGATGTGTCGTCCCCGGACCCCGTCGCAGATTCCAACGACACTCAGGACTGAGAATGGCAACCGCTGGCCGAGATGGCACACCGGGACCGCGTAAGCGCACCTCCAAGGGTGCGGCGGCCGGTCGATCCGCATCGTCGAAACGACGTGGAGGCTCACCGCCGCATGGCGGCGATCAGCCACATACCAAGAAGAAGCATCGCAAGGGTGGGTCGCAGCCCGACGTGAACGCCGGCCGGATCCGCCTCAACAACGCGCGTCCGGCACGTCATCAAGGGGGCGACTCCGATGAGCACGGCGCGACGTATGTCGCCGACGGCGTGCGGTTGCAGAAGGTCCTCGCACAGGCCGGGGTGGCATCGCGTCGCGGTGCCGAGGAGATGATCGCCGCCGGCCGGGTCGAGGTCGACGGGCAGATCGTCACCGAGCAGGGCCTGCGCATCGATCCCGACACCGCGGTGATCCGGGTCGACGGCGCGCGCGTCATCATCGACGAGACCCGGCAGTACCTCGCGCTCAACAAGCCCAAGGGCTGGCAGTCCACGATGGCCGACGATCAGGGCCGCCCGTGCATCGGCGACATCGTGGCCGAGCGGGTGATGGCCGGACAGCGGCTCTTCCACGTCGGCCGGCTCGACGCCGACACCGAGGGACTGCTGCTCCTGACGAACGACGGCGAACTCGCCCACCGGCTCATGCACCCGTCCTTTGAGGTGCCCAAGACCTATCTCGCCACCGTGCGCGGTGAGGTGCCGCGAAATCTCGCACGGACGCTGCGCGACGGGGTGGAACTCGACGACGGACCGGTGTCGGTGGACGGGTTCGCGATCCTCGGTGTCCACGAGGGGCAGTCCCAGGTGCGAATCACCTTGCACGAGGGACGCAATCGCATCGTTCGTCGCATGATGGAGGCCGTCGGATTCCCGGTCCAGGCGCTCGTGCGTACCCACATCGGCAACGTCGCGCTCGGTGAACAGCGACCGGGCAGCCTGCGGGTTCTCGGTCGCGACGAGGTCGGCGCACTCTACAAGGCGGTCGGTCTGTGAGCGGGGGAGTGATCGCGATCGACGGCCCGGCCGGAACCGGAAAGTCGACGGTGTCGAAGTTGTTGGCCGACAAGGTCGGTGGCCATTACCTCGACACCGGGGCGATGTACCGTGCGGCGACGCTTGCGGTGCTGCGGTCGGGGATCGATCCCGCCGACACCGCCGCGGTGCAGGCGCGAGTTGCCGACGCCGAGATCGCGCTACGTCGTGATGAGAGCGGACGCTCACGGGTGTTCCTCGACGGTGAGGACGTCAGCGGACCGATCCGCGGCGACGATGTCACCAATGCGGTGTCGGCGGTGTCGGCCATTCCTGCGGTCCGTACGAAACTCGTTGGTCTGCAACGACGTCAGGCACAGACCGATCTCGTCGTCGTCGAAGGTCGCGACATCGGGACGGTGGTGTTCCCGGATGCGTTCGTCAAGTTCTTCCTCACCGCCACGCCCGAGGCCCGGGCCCAGCGTCGTCATCGGCAGAACCTCTCCGCCGGACGACCCAGCGACCACGACGAGGTGCTGGCGGCGGTCAACCGCCGCGACCATCTCGATTCCACCCGGGCGGTGTCGCCGTTGCGTCCCGCCGACGACGCGATCCTGGTGGACACCAGTGACATGACCCTCGATCAGGTCCTCGACCGACTCGTCGACCTGGTCCGCGCACGAAAGGCGGTGGCGTCGTGAGTGACTCCGTGACCCCCGGTGATCCGGCCGCGGGTTCCGACATCACCGCGCTTCCCGGTGACGGCATCTGGTCGGACGAAACCGATTGGGATCTCGGTGATCTCGAGGGATTCGATCCGGAAACCGGTGAGGTGGAGCGGGTTCCCGAGGTGGCCATCGTCGGCCGGCCTAATGTGGGCAAGTCCACCCTGGTCAACCGGATCCTGGGACGCCGCGAGGCCGTCGTCGAGGACATCCCCGGCGTCACCCGTGACCGCGTGTCCTACGGTGCGTCCTGGTCGGGTCGCCGGTTCACCGTCGTCGACACCGGCGGGTGGGAACCCGACGCCAAGGGCTTGCAGCAGGCCGTCGCGGCTCAGGCCGAACGTGCCATGGGCACAGCCGATCTCATCGTCGTGGTGGTGGACGCCACGGTCGGCGCGACGTCCACCGATGAGGCCGTCGCCAAGGTGCTGCGCCGCTCCAAGACCCCGGTCGTCCTGGTCGCCAACAAGGTCGACAGCGAGCGACTCGAGGCCGAGACGGCATCGTTGTGGTCACTCGGACTGGGTGAACCGTTCCCGGTGTCGGCGGCGCACGGTCGCGGCGCCGGGGATCTGCTCGATGTGATCCTGGAGAAGCTGCCCGAGACCCCGCGGGAGACCGGGCCTTCCTTCGGCGGTCCCCGTCGTGTGGCCCTGGTCGGTAAGCCCAACGTCGGAAAGAGCTCACTGCTCAACAAACTCGCCGGGGAAGATCGTTCGGTCGTCGACAACGTCGCCGGCACCACCGTCGACCCGGTCGACGAACTCATCGAACTCGACGGCCGGACATGGCAATTCGTCGACACCGCGGGTCTGCGCCGTAAGGTGCGCACGGCCAGCGGCCACGAGTACTACGCCTCGTTGCGCACCCGGGCGGCACTCGACGCCGCCGAGGTGGCGATCCTGCTGATCGATGCCTCCGAACCGATCACCGAACAGGACCTGCGCGTGCTGTCGATGGTGATCGACTCGGGCCGGGCACTGGTGATCGCGTTCAACAAGTGGGATCTCGTCGACGAGGACCGTCGATACCAACTGGACAAGGAGATCGACCGCGAACTGGCTCGCGTGCCGTGGGCCCGTCGGGTGAACATCTCGGCGATGACCGGCCGTGCCGTCCAGAAGCTGGTGCCGGCGCTCGAAGGGGCACTGGAGTCGTGGGACAAGCGCATCTCCACCGGGCCGCTGAACACCTGGCTCAAGGAGGTCGTCGCGGCCAATCCGCCGCCACTGCGTGGCGGCCGTCAGCCGCGGATCATGTTCGCCACCCAGGCGGCGGTCCGCCCGCCGACGGTGGTCTTGTTCACCACCGGGTTCCTCGAAGCCGGCTATCGACGATTCCTGGAGCGGCGATTGCGGGAGCAGTTCAACTTCGACGGATCGCCGGTGCGGATCAATGTCCGTGTGCGCGAGAAGCGGGAGCAGCGGCGCCGGCGCTGATCGGCTATCCCGGGGGTTGATCTCGTTGTCGGGTGCCGCGAATGTCGGCGACGGCGGGGTGCGATACTTGTGCCCGTGTTCATCATCTTGGGGATCATCGTGTTCGGAATGGCCATCGGTGGAATTGCTCAGCTGATCGTCGGCGGCAAGAACATGTGGAACATCGACTGGGGTGTCGCACTGGCCGCGGGTCTGGTCGGTTCGTTCGTGGGTGGCTTCCTCGGCAGCCTCATCTTCGAGCAGGACTTCGACCTGCATCCCAGCGGCTTCATCGGCTCGCTGATCGGAGCTGTCATCGTGACCTTCGCCTGGACGTGGTTCGAGAAGAAGTCGTCGAAGTCGTCGACCTCTTCCTAGATTCACCGTCCTGGATTCACCTCTGACCAGGCGATTGGCATCGGGACCAGCCGGTCGGCTAATGTCATCTAGGCCTCGTTCGCGGGGCAACGGGCTGTGGCGCAGTTTGGTAGCGCACTTGACTGGGGGTCAAGTGGTCGCAGGTTCAAATCCTGTCAGCCCGACAGTAAAATGCAGATCAGAGGCCGCTTCCGAGTGTCGGAAGCGGCCTCCGGCGTCCGGGGTGGGAATCCGGCCAGAGGGCGCGATGTGGTCGTCACTTGCCAAAGTTCATGTGGGCTCCAGGACGGTTGCCCCGACCACCTGACTGCCATCGAACCGGAAGAACATGTTGGTGATCGGTGCGTTGCCGAAGCTGTCGTCGAGCCAGGTATGCCAGACAACGCCGGAGAACTCTTGGTGCTCACGGGTACCGGGCGTCGCCGATGTCGCGTAGATGACTCGGCGGCGCGGAACACACACCTCGATTGTGCTGCAGCCCAGGATCTGTTGTGCCTCGGTGATGAACTGCGGGTCGAGGATCTTTTCTGCGGAGAAGTCATGGCCGGAGGCGGTGAGCGACGTCGAGTCGAACGATTCCCAACCGATCTCAACGGCCGCCAGATTCTCCATCGCCTCGGCGTGGACATCGTCAACGGTGCGGTCGGTCAGGTCGGTGCTGGTGAGGAAGCGGTATGTGGCCTCTTCGGAGTATCCATAGGCGATCAACGGCATCGGGTCGCGGTCGACGCCGAGAAAATTCCGGTATCGGGCGAATGGTTTCGCGTTCCAGTCGTAGTTTTTGAGGATCGGATAGAGAGGCTCCACGACCGACAAACTATGGGCGTTCCGCGGAACGCTCCAGCGCCCGTCGTCCATTCGGATGGATCACCGCGGTTTGCGCGCGACGTAGAAGTAGTCGAAGGGGTCGGTACGGACCTCCTTGACCTCGACGTCCACCAGACCCGCCTCGCCCAGCATGCGTTCGGCGGTCTGCCTGCCCCATACGGTGCCGAGTCCCGCACCGCCCTGGGCGAGGGAGACGGTCATGCAGTGCATCAGACTGATCGTGTAGAGATAGGTTGCCCAGGGCAGGGACATGTTGTCCTCGACCGCGGATTGGGCCTTGATGTCGACCATCAGGAAGGTGCCGCCGGGGCGCAGCGCGGTCGCGATGGATGCGAGTACCCGGTCGGGGAACGCCAGATCGTGGATCGCGTCGAACGCCGTCACGACGTCGTAGGTGTCGGTCTCGTCGAGGTGTGCGACGTCTCGGATCTCGAAGGTGGCGTTCGTGAGTCCCCAGTCACTCGCCTCTGCGCGCGCCACCTCGATCGCCTCGGTGCCGAGGTCGTATCCGACGAAGGTGCTCGTCGGGTAGGCGCGCGCCAGGAGGTTGACGGCATGCCCCGAGCCGCAGCCCACGTCGGCCACCACTGCGCCGCGGGTCAGCAACTCGTGCAGGCCGGGCACCGCGGGCACCACGTCGTCGAGCAGACCCCCGTCGTGGGTGGCCCGCGCGGTGGCGGCCATCAGCGCGTGGAATCCGGGGAACCGGTCATATCCCAGTCCGCCGCCGTGCCGGAACGGTTCGCGCAGTTCGGGTTCCACCCCGGCGAGCATGGTGAGCATCCGCAGGCTGCGGGCCAGGTTCACCGGGCCGTCGGCAGGGGTGAGGCAGACCGCCCGTTCCGGCGGCAGCGAGTAATGGCCGGTCGCGGGGTCGTAATCGGCCACGTCGCCCACGACGATCCCGTTGAGCCATTCCTTCAGGTAGCGCTCGTCGACGCCGGCGGCCGCCGCGAGTGTGGCCGAGTCCGCGGGCCCGGTGCGGGCGAGCACGTCGAGCAGTCCCAACTCGTCGCCGATACCGAGGAGCAGGCCGAGCGCGGAGTCGTTGAGTACGCCCACCATTCGCCTCTGGAACGCTTTCGCCGCATCCTTGTCGAACCCCGTCATCGGTGAACCTCCTCGCACTCGGTGAGGCCGACGTTACCCGGCCGGTGGCCTCCGGACACCGCCGCGTGTGGTCAGCACGCACCGATCGGCCGGGGGTTCACCGACGACTCCCGGTAACCGAGCGACGACACAACGGAAAACCGGCATGGTCTCGGACGTCTCTGGTCAGTGCATCCTCTTTGACACGTGCATCGTGATCTGTGCGGTCACGAACGTAATTCCTTGGGCATCAAGGACATCGACGGGCACGATGAGCTCAGCGGGCTCGTCGGTGAACTCGGGGATCTCATCAAGCCGGGCAACGGAGGTGACCGCCGTGGTGGCTTTGGCCTTGTATGTCACGGTCATTCCGACGGGAATCCATCGGTGGGTCGACGGCACGGTCGCCTCCGTCATCATGCCACCCGCGAGTTCGGCCATGTTGCACGACGCAATGGCGTGGTAGGTGCCGAGGTGGTTGTGCACGCTCCGTCGGTTGGGGGCGTGCACCCGACACAGCCCGGGCCGCATCTCGACCACACGCGGATGGACGGTACGGAAGTACGGCGCCTTCAGACACAACGCCTGGGTGAAGATCCAACTGCCAAGAGGAATGCGTTGCAGGGAGTTCCAGATCCGCAGATTCCTGGCTTCGGGTGAGGTGGTGGCGGTCATCGGAGCATCCTTCGGTGGGTTGGTGCCGGATCGATCAGGCGCCTACGCGCGGCCTTGGCGCAGTGCGGCGGTGACCGAGGCGAACATTGTGGACTTGATGGCGGCCAGAGTTGTTCGGTCCTTGCCTGCGCTGGGCAGCTTGTCCATGGCTGCGCCGACGATCTCCCCGTCCGTGGCGGTGGCGTCGATCAGGCCCGCCTCGAGTGCGTCGTCGGCACCGAAGCGATGTCCGGTGGTCATCGCGATGAGCGCAGACCGGGGTGTGAGTTTGGCTTGGATGAGAGCGGCCATCCCCGGAGTGAAGGGGATGTTGATGTCGACCTCCGGGAAGCAGTAGTAGCCGCGGTCGGATCGCATGATCCGAAAGTCGTGGGCGATGGCGAACATTGCGCCGGCGCCGAAGGCGTGGCCATTGACCGCGGCCGCTGTCGGTAGCGAGAAGGTCAGGATGCGGGCAAGCAGCTTCTGAACCCGCTCGACGTACCACTCGGCGCGCTCACTGTTGGTCATCAGCCAGTCGAGGTCGAGACCGTTTGAGTAGAACTTGCCGGCGCCGACGGTGATCAGCCCGCGAGCATTCGCCTCGACCTCATCCAGCTGCGAACCCACGGTGTCGAGCCAGTCAGGGGAGAAACGGTTCTCGTCGGCGCCGAGGGTCAGCACGGCGATCTCTTCGTGGTAGTTCACCGAGGCAGTCATGGTGGGTCCTTTCATCGGTCGGTTGATCGGCGTGTGGGCGTCGGTTCAGGGAGTGGGACTGTCAGCACAGCGCGCACTGCGGTCGTGAGGCGTTGCCGAACATCGGGCTCGGGGAGTCTTCGACCCCGGAGTAGTAGTGCGGTGGGCAGCTCGACCACGCAGTCCCTGATGACCGACACCGCAAGGGGATCAGCACGCCCCCACATCGCCTGCGACAGAGTGATGAACAGCTCGGCCAGGGTCGTGTCGAGCGTATTGAGTTCGGCGGCGAGATCAGTCGGCAGATCGTCGGAACCGAGCAGCTCGCGGCGACTGACCGTGAGGAGGAACTGTCCTCGTACCGGTTGGTCCAGAAGGAACGTCGCCGGCGTATCCGCCGCAACGACGACCGCCTCGACAGCGGCGCCGGGCTTGTCGGCACCGGAACTGTCGGCACCACCGAGGGCTGCGTCGACCGCGTCGCGTTGCACCGCAAGGAACTGCTGCGCTGCGCGTAACCACACGCGGCCAACCAATCCGGCTCGCGATCCGAATGCGTGATAGATCGCACCGTTGGACACGCCGGTCAGTTCGGACAGGGCGCGAACGGTCACCGCAGCGGCGCCGGCTTCGACAGCCAGCTTCTCTGCAACGTCCATCAACTTGTCGAGGTCATGAGTGCGAGGTCGGGGCATGCCGAAACTATAACAGAGCAGATGCTCTGTTATTGCGGACGGTCGTTCCTCGGATCGTCGAGCCCGACCTCCTGAGCGTGCGGCAGTGAGACCGTGACGTATTTCGGCGCCCACAGCCACCGGATGTTGTGGGCGATTACCTACGAATTGTTCTGTGGAACAAGGTGTTCGAGTTCGGACTATCGGCAGGTGCTGCGTCGATCAGCCGGCAATCGGCGCCGGGCAGACACCCGTCTGCTCGCCGATCGAGTTGATCTCGGCGTTGGAGCGCGGGTCGCCCGCATAGTCGATCTGATCGGTGCATCGCGGAGTCTCGCCCGGCGGAACGGTGATCGGTACCGGACACACTCCCGCTTGTGCGCCCTGCGAGTTGATCTCGGCGTTCGACCGGGGATCCGAGGAATAGTCGAGTCGGTCGGTGCATTCGGGTGTCTGGGCTGCAGTGCCGCCTGCGGTTGTCGTCGGGCCGTCGTCGGCCTGGGTGGTCGGAGTCGCCGATGGCGGGGTGGTCACCGGCGACGTCACGGTGACCGTCGAGGTCACGGCGGAGGGTGGCGGCGGTGGCGTCCACACCGGGTCGGGGTCGCCGTCGGCGCCGCATCCGGCCAGGACGAGCACTGCCGACACGGGGAGTGTGGCAACCAACGCGAGGCGCCGACGATTGTGGTGGTGCGTGGAGTGCGGCATGTGTCACCTCGGGAAGTGCCCGGATCGCTCGGCGTGTCCAGTATCGGTCGCCCGTCGTCGGTCTGTCAGCCCCGTCGTCGGTTGAACTGTGCACTTGCTCCCCCGGTCGGCGGCACCGACGATCTCCGTCATCACCCGAAAGTGCCTCAGCGAGCGGAGGTGTGGAAGTATCGCTGCATGATCGGGTGGCGTGTGGCGGCGCGCGGGGGATGAACTTCCTCGTGGCGGTGTTGGTCGTCGTGGCGGTGTCGGCGGGGTGCGTTTCCACCTCCGGCACGCCGACCGCCGAGTCGGACGGCACCACCGTGACGGTCACCGTCGCGCCGTCGACGACCGTGCAGGACACCACCTCGGCGACGCCCACCGGCGTGACGCCCACGACCACCCAGGCCCCGGTGGCTCAAGAGCTTCCGCCCAACGAGCGCGGCTACGTCACGGTCCGGACGGCAACCGGACTGACGAAATGCCTCGTGAGTGCCGACGCGGTGATCTGCGAATCGGGCTCCAACACCGGTTGGCCACTCGATCCCAGTGGCGAGCGATACGTATCGTTCCGGGTGACATCGGACGGTGCGGTCACCTGGGCGCAGGGGAATCTCGGTGCCGCACAAGGAATCAGCATGAGTTACGCGACGTATCGGGCGGTCGGCTGGACGATCGTCGCCGATGTCGCCGGCACGACCTTCACCAATGACGCCACGGGTCACGGGGCGTTCGTCAGCCTGCAGGAGGTTCGAACCTTCTGAGCGGTCTGAGAGGTCGCGGGACGCTCACCTCGGGCACCGGCCATCATCTGGATACAATCGTATCCAGATATTGACCAGGTGGTTGGACGGCGAGGGACGGGGACGCAATGACGAAGCACACGACACCGGTGAGGCTCGACGAGGACTCGCTTCTGTGGCGCTACGTCGGTGATCGCCGATTCATCATGTCGATCTGCCGGGCGGTCTCGCTGCAGATGCTGCATCCGTCGATCGCGGCTGCGACACATGAGTTTTCGGTCGTCACGTCCCGTGTCTTCGTCCACAAACACCGCACCGCCCCGTGCATCGTGCGGTCGGCGTACGAGGCGGACTTCGACGGGGTGCGGATGATCCGCTACAGCCACGACGCATTCCACGGCGAGCGCCCCGACGGACAGCGTTACCACGCACTCAATCCCAGTGTGTTCTTCTTCGAACACGCCACCTACGTCGACGCGCTCTTCACCTGCGTCGACGTCTTCTTCGGTGGTCTCAGCGCTCCGATGCGCGAGCAGCTCTACGCCGAGACCTGCGAGTGGTACCGGCGATTCGGGATCTCCGCGCGTGGAATGCCGCCGACGGTGAGCGAGTTCGACGAGTACTTCGCCGACGCGCTGGCCACCGAACTCGACCAGGAACCGGGACTCGGCTGGTATCGACACCAGCTGCTCCGACCCGATCATTGGATCTTCCGGAGACTCCCCACCCGCGCGGTGCGCGCGATCCAGCATCCGATCGCGGCCGAGTACCTCGGCGTCACCGCGTCCGCGGGTGATCGGCGCGCGCTCGCACGCTACGCCGCCGCCCTGTCCGCAGTAGACGCGGTGGCGCCCACGCGCAATGTGTGGCCGGCCGAGGTACACGACAAGGTGATCGGGGCCCGTCGACGAGCCCGGTGATCAGCCGTGCGCGGCCAACCGCATCCAGGTATCGACCACGGTGTCCGGATTCAGCGACATCGATTCGATGCCCTGCTCCAGCAACCACTCGGCGAGATCGGCGTGATCGCTCGGACCCTGCCCGCAGATGCCCACGTACTTGCCGCGCGCCTTGCAGGCCGAGATGGCCAGGCCGAGCATGTGTTTCACCGCCGGATCGCGTTCGTCGAACGAATCCGCCACGAGCGCGGAGTCGCGGTCGAGTCCCAACGTCAGCTGGGTCATGTCGTTGGAGCCGATGGAGAAACCGTCGAAGTGATCGAGGAAAGCATCGGCGATGACCGCGTTGGACGGCACCTCACACATCATGATCACCTCGAGCCCGTTCTCACCGCGACGCAGCCCGTGCGAGTCGAGCAGCGAGATCACGCCCTCGGCCTCGGTGAGGGTGCGCACGAACGGGATCATGATCTTGACGTTGGTCAGGCCCATCTCGTCGCGTACGTACTTCAGCGCCGCGCATTCCATCTCGAAACAGTCGGCGAAATCCTTCGACAGGTACCGTGACGCGCCGCGGTACCCGATCATCGGGTTCTCCTCCTCCGGCTCGTACAGTTCGCCGCCGACGAGCTTGGCGTACTCGTTGGACTTGAAGTCCGACATCCGCACGATCACCGGGTGCGGTGCGAACGCGGCGGCGATGGTCGCGACGCCCTCGGCCACCCGATCGACGAAGAAGTCGCGGGGGCTCGGATAGGCGGCGATCGCCTCACCGATCTGCTCCTTGAGGGGGCCCTCCAGGGAGTCGAAATCGAGCAGCGCCTTCGGGTGGATACCGATCTGGCGATTGATGACGAACTCCAGGCGGGCCAACCCGACACCGCTGTTCGGGAGTCGGGAGAAGGCGAACGCCTGCTCGGGCGTGCCGACGTTCATCATGATCTTGGTGCGGATCTCGGGCATCGACTCGATCGAGGACTCGGTGACGTCGAAGTCGAGCAAGCCGTCGTAGACATAGCCGGCGTCGCCCTCGGCGCAGGAGACGGTGACCTCGCGGCCCGCCGCGAGTGACCTCGTGGCACCACCCGTGCCGACGACCGCTGGGATACCCAGTTCGCGGGCGATGATCGCCGCGTGACAGGTACGCCCACCGCGATTGGTCACGATGGCGCTGGCACGCTTCATGATCGGCTCCCAGTCGGGATCGGTCATGTCCGCGACGAGGACCTCACCGGCCTGGAACTCATGCATCTGATCCACCGAGTCCAGGATGCGAACCGCGCCGGAGCCGATGCGGGCGCCGATCGCGCGGCCCTCGACGAGGAGCGGGCCGGTCTCGTTGAGCCGATACCGCTGTTGGCCGGTGACCGCGGCGCGCGACTGCACGGTCTCCGGCCGGGCCTGGAGGATGTACAGCTCGCCGTCGACGCCGTCCTTGCCCCACTCGATGTCCATCGGCCGCCCGTAGTGTTCCTCGATCAGCAGGGCCTGGCGGGCGAGGGCCTGGACCTCACTGTCGTTGAGGCTGAGCAGCTTTCGCTGCGCCGGATCGACGTCGACGAACTCGGTCGTCCGCCCGACCGCGCGGTCGTCGGTGTAGACCATCTTGGTGGCCTTGGAGCCGATGCCACGCTTGAGGATCGCCGGACGGCCGGCCCGCAGGGCCGGCTTGTAGACGTAGAACTCGTCGGGGTTCACCGCACCCTGGACGACCGCTTCACCGAGGCCGTAGGAGGAGGTCACGAAGACCGCGTCGGCGAAGCCCGACTCGGTGTCGATGGTGAACATGACGCCGGACGCGCCGATGTCGGAGCGGACCATCTGTTGCACACCGGCAGAGAGGGCCACGGCGTCGTGATCGAACTCGTGGTGGACCCGGTAGGCGATGGCGCGATCGTTGTACAGCGAGGCGAAGACCTCCCTGATCGCCTGCACGATGGCATCGATCCCGCGCACGTTGAGGAAGGTCTCCTGTTGCCCGGCGAAGGAGGCATCCGGCAGATCCTCGGCGGTCGCACTCGAGCGCACGGCGAACGACGCCTCGTCCGAACCGCCGGACAGTTCGGCGAACGCCGTCCGGATGTCGGCGTCGAGATCCTCGGGGAACGGCTGATCCATGACCGCGGCCCGGATCTCACGTCCCGCCTCCGCGAGCGCCTGCACATCGTCGGTGTCGAGGTCGGCCAGCCGTGCACTGATCCGCTTGGCCAGGCTGAGGCCGTCGGCGCCCGGCTGATTCAGGAAGCGCCGGTAGGCGTCGGCGGTGGTGGCGAATCCGTTGGGGACCCGAACCCCGACGTCGGTCAGGTTGCGCACCATCTCACCCAGGGAGGCGTTCTTCCCGCCCACCTGCTCGAGATCGTCGAGGCCGAGGTCGGCGAACCATCGGATGTTGTCGGTCATGTGTTGCTCCTCAGTGCGGGGATCGGGTCAGTGCACGACTCGGGGTCGGCGGGCGAGTACTTGCAGGATGAGCGTGGACATCTCCTCGACGGACTTCGCCGACGAGTCGATGACCGGCAGATGATGCATGCGGTAGAGCTCCTCGGCACGACGCAACTCGTAGGCGCACTGCCGGAGTGAGGCATATGTCGAGTCCGGGCGACGCTCCGTCCGGACCGCGTGCAGGCGGGCGGCGCTCGTGATGATCCCGAAGCAGCGATCCTGCAGGTGCCGGATCGGGCGGGGCAGATCGGTACTCGCCAGATCCTCCTCGACGAGGGGATAGTTGGCGACGCGCAACCCGTGCTGCAGGGCGAGGTACATGGTCGTCGGCGTCTTGCCGCAGCGTGACGGGGCCACCAGGATCACATCGGCCTTGTCCAGGGATCGGACGCTTTGGCCGTCGTCGTGCTCGATCGCGTACTCCACCGCCTGCATCCGCGCGTTGTACCGCTTGACGTCGCCGACCCCGTGGAGCCGTGCCGGAGTCCGGGCACCCCGGACGCCGAGGATGCGCTCGACCTCCAGCATGTGCATGTCGAAGAAGTCGATCAGCGGAGCACGAGACTTGTGGAGTTCCTGACGGACATCGTCGAGTGCGGCCGTCACAAACACCAGCGGGGTGACGCCGTCGTCCATGGTGGCGTCGATCTGCGCCACCACCTCGCGGGCATCGTCGGGCGTGGTGATGAACGGGATGAGGGTCCGTTCGAACCGGTGGTCGGGAAAGTGGAGCAACAGGGCATTGCCCATGGTCTCGGCGCTGATTCCGGTGCTATCGGAGAGGAAGAACACCGGGATCGCACGACTGATGTCCTGGGTCTGTGTCTCACTCAACAGATCGTTTTCCCGCCACCCGACGTCACTGTGGGTATCCATCATCGTTCATCTGTCCGTCGGGTCGACGGGCGGGTCCGTTTTTCGGGCGTTCGCCTCGTTGCCGGGCGACGCGGCCCCGGTGGCGCCGCGACGTGCGTCAGCCGATCCAGACCGTCTTGATGTTGCAGAACTCCCGGATCCCGTGGGCGGTCAATTCCCGGCCGTACCCGGACCGTTTGACACCGCCGAAGCCGAGTTCGGGGTAGGAGGTCGTCATCCCGTTGATGAACACCTGACCGGACACGATGTCGTCGATGAAACGGTTCTGCTCGGCGGTGTCGGTGGTCCAGGCGTTGCCGCCGAGGCCGAAGGTGGTGTCGTTGGCGATGGTGATCGCCGCATCGATGTCGTCGACCCGGTAGACGGCGGCGACCGGCCCGAAGGCCTCAGCGGAGTAGATGTCCATCTCGGCGGTGATGTCGGCCAGAATGGTGGGCTGATAGAACCAGCCCGCACGTTCGACGCGCCGCCCGCCGATCAGCACCGAGGCGCCCCGGGTGACCGCGTCGTCGACCAACTCTTCGAGGTCGGTACGGCCCTGTTCGGTGGCCAGCGGGCCGACATCGGTCGCCGCGTCGGTGGGATCGCCGACGACGAGGGCGCCGAATCCGTCGACGAAGCGCTCGACGAACTCGTCGTAGACATCGGTATGAACGATGAAACGTTTTGCTGCGATGCAGGATTGGCCGTTGTTCTGCACACGTGCGGTGACCGCGGTGCGCGCGGCCGCGGCGATGTCGGCGCTCGGCATGACGATGAACGGGTCACTGCCGCCGAGTTCGAGCACCGTGTGCTTGACCTCATCGCCGGCGATCGCGGCCACCGCACGCCCGGCGGGCTCGCTTCCGGTGAGGGTTGCGGCGGCCACGCGCGGATCGCGCAGGATCGACTCGACCATGTCCGACCCGACCAGCAGGGTCTGGAAGCAGCCTTCCGGGAAACCGGCGCGGCGCAGCACGTCGTCGAGGTACAGCGCCGACTGCGGCACGTTGGATGCGTGCTTGAGGATGCCGACATTGCCGGCCATCAACGCGGGAGCGACGAATCGGACCGCCTGCCACAGTGGGAAGTTCCAGGGCATCACCGCGAGGATGACGCCCAGTGGCTGGTAGCGCATGAACGCGCGAGAGGCGCCGACGGCCCCGGCGTCGGCGACCTCGTCGGCGAGCATCGCCGCCCCGTGATCGGCGACATACCGAAAGGCCTTGGCGCATTTGAGTGTCTCCGCCTTGGCCGCGGCGAGGGTCTTACCCATCTCGGTGGTCATCATCGTCGCGACATCGTCGGCCTCGGACTCGAGGAGGTCGGCGGTGGCCCGGAGCCAGGTGGCCCGCTGGTCGAAGGACGTGGTGCGGTAGTCGGCGAACCGCCACGCGGCGCGGTCGAGGGCGGCGTCGACCTCCGTCGGGGTCAGCGACTCGAACTCCCGGACGGTCTCTCCGGTGGTCGGGTTGATGGTGGCGATGGCCATGGTGCCGGTCCTTCCGCGCGTGGATGGTTCCTCACCACCACTACCACTCGGTGATCTCCACGCTCATGACCAGCGGTTCGGGAGTGCCGAGGACTCATCCACAGGTGGCTGATCGTCCGGCGTGCTTTGGCAAGCGGCCGACCACGGCGACCGTGTCGAATTCGAGCGACTGATCGGCTCCGGGACCATCTCGGCCGGCGAGTACGGCCGTGCCCATCATCCACTCGGTCTTCTCGGCGTCACCGGCACCGCACGGGGGACAGTTGGGGTGAGGGGCGCCGATTGCGCGGCACGAGCCACCCTGGTGGCGAGTCTGTCCACGCACTCGGATCGAGGCCGCGGAGCTGACGGTGACGGCTCTTCAGGAATGGGGTGTGGAACCCCTTTGATGTCGGGATCGGATACGTCGTCCCGATCGACTATCTGGTCCATGCCGCCGATGGCGTGATCGTCGACGGCGATGAATGAAACCGCCTGCAGCGCAACCACAGGCGTGAAAACGTCTGCGGTCCTGCAGATCACGTCATCGAACAGGGTTCTCTCCGGGTGCCGAATGGACGCGATTTGAAATGATTAGCACGGCAGCCTAATGATATTGGCACCATGCAAAGTTTCGGGATAGCGCCGCAAATATTGTAAGCAAGGCCGGGTGCTGGACGGGTCCGGTCAATTCTGACGCTCGGGCGCGAACGTGTTCCGTCGTAAGGATTCCGAACGATCGCATTAGCGAAGGATTTCCTGAGACTCTGTGCCGTCGCCAGGCGGAGAAATCGCTCCGAATCAAACGAAGGACATGGACGTAGTGTGTTCGCACTACCTCTCTGTGGGGGCTCGTATGAGTCCAAAAGTGGTGCATAGCAATATATTACGGCCTCAACGAATAGTCTTCTGGTGTGCGGCGACGATGTTTTATCCGAAATCGCTGGTTTCTTACAGTTTGCTGAGGGTATCGTCCATTTCTGTCGAGGAGTTGCCAAAAAGTCGCCAATCACGACGCTCGGGCGGGCGGTGGTCGGTGATGGAGTAAATGCTGACGCGACCGTGGTGACGAATCGAAAACGCGACTGACCCAAACAACAAGAAGACCACATATTCACCCCTTCGACCCTTCTCGCATCACGACGCGGAGGGACGTGGACGATGTGCGGTCGAAATCAACTCCATCAACTCCGCGGGCGCCGGCCGGCACCTCGGAGGTGTGGAAATCTGCCTGGAGATCACATGGCCCTCTCTGAAGAGAACTTCGTGAATCCGCCTCGGCGGCTGCAATCGCAGGCGCCGAACGCGTCAGATCGATTCGGCCATCCCAGCCCGGTCACATCGGCGGTTGTCCCACCCGGGGGTGCCCCGGTCAACCCGCCGGCCGAGACCCTGCCGCTCTCTGCGGCACAGCGCGGCATGTGGTTTGCCCAGCATGTCTCGGGTGATCTGCCGATCTCGGTGGCCCAGTACGTCGAGATCGACGGTGTACTGGATACCGACCGACTCGAGGACGCGTGTCGCACCACCGGACTCGAGTTCGGTTCCGGGAACCTGCGTCTGATCGAGGTCGACGGTGAACCGCGTCAGTATGTGGACGAGACGCACGGCGCTCCGGTGAGTACCGTCGATCTGCGCGCCGAAGACGATCCCGTCGCGACGGCACACGAGTTGATGCGGCTGGACTACTCGAGTCCGCTCGACCTGCTCACCGACGCTCTCATGACCAGCGTTGTATTCCAGGTCGGAGCCGATCGTTATCTGTGGTACGTCCGCGCCCACCACATCGCCCTCGACGGGTTCGCCGCCGTCACCATGCTGCGCCGGATCACCGAGCTCTACAACGCGGATATCCGCGGCGAGGAGGCTCCGCGTTGCACCGCAAGCGATTTTGTCGACATCATCGCGCAGGACATCTCCTATCCCGGTTCGTCGCGCCACGACAACGATCGGAAGTACTGGAGCGAACACCTCGCGGATGCCCCACCGGTTGTGAGCCTGGCAGGACGGCTCGGCAAGCCGACACTGCATCCGGCGCTGGTCAGTACTCCGCTACCCGATGGCACCGCACAGCTGCTCGCAACGGCGGCACGCGAGGGTGCCGGTGGGGTGACCCCGGTGATCGTCGCCGCGTTCGCCGCCTATCTCGCCCGGATGACCGGTAGCCCCGAGGTACTCCTGAGCCTGCCGGTCTCGGGCCGGCACTCCGCGGTCCTGCGCCGATCCGGCGGCATGGTGGCCAACGTGGTGCCGCTGCGCGTCGGCGTCGCCGGACGCACACTCGCCGAGGTGACCGCGGCCGTGGCAGGCGAGTTGATGAGCGCTCTGCGTCGGCAACGTTATCGCCAGGAGGACATCTTCGCCGACATGGGCCTCACCCGGGATCAGGCGGCGTCCTTCGGACCCGCGGTGAACCTGATGATGATCGACAACGAGGTGGTGCTCGGTGACGTCACCGGGCGTCTGCACGTCCTGACCTCGGGCCCGACGTCGGATCTGTTCGTCAACATCTACCCCGGTGCGGGAAAGAGCAGTACGCACATCGACTTTCAGGGCAATCCGAACATCTACACCGACGCCGAACTCGCCGGCCACCATCAGCGCTTCGTCGGCTTCCTGCACGAGTTCCTCGCCGGTGCGCCCGACTGTCCGGTCGGGCGGCTTCCGCTGCTCGCCGAGGAGGAACGCGCCGAGATGCTGTCGGTGCGCGGCGATTCTCCGCTCCCGCCGCGTCTGCTGCCCGACATCCTCGCCGACGGCGCCCGCCGCCACGCCGACGCCGTGGCGATCTCCGCCCAGGGCCGAACCCTGAGCTATCGGGAACTGGACACCGCGACGTCGCGACTCGCTCGCCGACTCATCGGATTGGGTTGTGGTCCCGACACGGCGGTCGCCATCCTCCTCCGGCGTTCGGTGGCGTCGGTGGCGGCCGCCTGGGCGGTCGCGAAGTCGGGGGCCGCGATCGTGCAGATCGACCCGGACTATCCGCGTGCGCGCATCGAACACATCCTCGCCGACAGCGGCGCCGATGTGGTGATCACCATCGACGATCACCGCGACACCCTCGCGGATTCCCCGGTGGTTCCGGTCATCGTCGACGACGCCGACCCGGCGCTGGGAATCGACGACGCGATCGATGGCGGCGCGATCGGCGACGACGACCGAATCCGACCGGTGCGCCCCACCAACATCGCGTACATGACCTACACCTCCGGCTCCACGGGTGTGCCGAAGGGCGTGCAGGTCACCCACGGTGGCCTGGCGAATCTCATCGCCGACCGCACCGCCGCGCAACACCTGGGAGCGGGTTCGCGGGTGTCCTACGCACTGTCACCGAGTTTCGACGCCTCGATGGAACAGTTCCTGACCTGCTTCGCGACCGGATCGACGTTGGTGATCGTGCCACCGGCGGTGATCGGTGGCGAGCGGCTCACCGAACTGCTCGCCGACGAACACGTCAGCCACCTCACGTTGACGCCGACCATGCTGGCCACCGTCGATCCCGAGCCGCTGACCGATCTGCGTACCGTCGTCGTCGGGGGCGACGCCTGCCCACCGCATGTGGTGCAACGGTGGACGCGGACGGCGTCGATGATCAACGAGTACGGACCCACCGAGGCCACCATCACCGCGGCCGCTGCGAGGATCGATCCCGCGGCGGCCCTCACCGCCGGCGGCCCGATTCGTGGCATGTCGATGTTGATCCTGGACCCGACCCTGCAGCCGGTGCCCGCGGGCACGGCAGGTGAACTGTATCTCGCCGGACCCGGGCTGGCCCGCGGCTACGCACACCTGCCGGCCCAGACGGCCGGTCGATTCGTCGCCCACCCGTACGGTGGGGCGGCGGGGGAGCGGATGTACCGTACCGGGGACCTGGCCCGGTGGGTCGGAGAAGGGTCGACGAAGTCCCTGGAACTGTTGGGCCGCAACGACTTCCAGTTGAAGATCCGTGGCTATCGGATCGAACCCGGCGAGATCGACGCGGCGCTCGTCGGCCACGACGACGTCGACCAGTCGATCACGGTGCCGGTGGAGAACAATGCCGGCGCGACCGTCCTGGCCTCCTATGTGGCGCCGGTCGCCGGTCGCCGCATCGACCCCGTCGAACTCGGCCGGTACGCACGCGCCTGCCTGCCGCCGCACATGGTGCCGACGGTGATCACGTCGCTGGACGCGCTACCGGTCAACGCGTTCGGCAAGGTCGACCGGCGTGGCCTGCCCGCACCGGTCTTCGAATCCACCGGAGCCGGAAGGTCGCCCGCGACGCCGCGGGAATGCCAACTGGCCCAACTGTTCTCCGAGGTCCTCGGAGTCGCGCAGGTCAGTGCGGAGGACAGCTTCTTCGTCCTCGGCGGCGACAGCATCCTGTCCATCCAGCTCGTCGCGCGGGCCAAACTCGTCGGGCTCGCCTTCTCGACGCAGGACGTGTTCGAGAGCAAGACGGTCGCGGCGTTGGCCGCGGTGGCCACCGACGTCGGCCAGGGCGCAATGCTCCCCGAACTCCCCGGCGGTGGCATCGGAACGCTCCCGCTGTCGCCGATCATGCACGCCATGTTCGACCGCGGACACATCGACCGATTCACCCAGTCGGCGCTGGTGGAACTGCCCGACCACATCGAACGCGCCACGCTGGTGGCCGCGCTCGGTGCCCTGCTGGACCGCCACGACATCCTGCGCGGCGTCCTGTGCGGTGAGCACCCGCTCGATGGTCACGTCGAGGTTCGCGAGCGCACCGCGGTCGATCCCGATGCGGTCCTGCGCCACGTGTGGCTGCAACGGCGCGACGCCGCCGAGATCGACGCGCACCTGCAGGCGGCCGCCGACGAATTGGACCCGCGCGCAGGCCGACTGGTGCGATTCGTCTGGATGCAGGATCGTCGGGGCAGCGCACCGGACCTGATGTGGCTGGTGCTCCACCATCTCGCCGTCGACGGGGTGTCGTGGCGGATCATCCTCACCGACCTGGCCCGCTCGTGGCAACAGATCAGCGAGGGTGGTCACGTGCGACCGGGTCCCGCGACCACCTCGTTCCGGCGGTGGGCGCACGGTCTCGTCGAACAGGCACCGGCCCGGACCGACGCCGAACTCGAGCACTGGACCGAGGTCCTCGATCATCCCGGCCACCATCTCGGTACGCGCCCGCTCGACGCCGCCACCGATGTGCGTGCCACCGCCGGAACGGTCGAGGTCCGCGTCCCGACGGAGGTCACCGACGCGGTCCTCACCACCGTCCCCGCACGATTCCACGGCGGTGCCAACGATTCCCTGCTCGCGGCGCTGGCACTGGCGCTGGCCCGGTGGCGCCGGCGCCGCGGCATGGCCGGCGACGCCGAGGTGATCTCGCTGGAAGGCCACGGCCGCGAGGAGGGCGTCCTGCCCGGTGCCGACCTGACCGAGACGGTCGGGTGGTTCACCTCACGATTCCCGGTGCGACTCGACCTCCACGACGTCGACATCGACGACGCGTTCACCGGCGGTCCTGCCGCCGGTCACGCGATCAAGCGGATCAAGGAGCAACTGCGAGCGGTGCCGGACAACGGCATCGGCTACGGCCTGGTGCGCTACCTCGATCCACGCGGACGCGACGCCCTCGGGCCCCTCGCGGAGCCGGCGATCAGCATGAACTATCTCGGCCGGGCCGGCTCCCACGAGTATTCGGGACCGTGGGCGCCGGCCGCCGAGTTCGCGTCGCTGCGCGGCACCGACGACCCGCAGATGACGCTGTCGGCACTGCTGGACATCAATGCGATCGCCGAACCCGGCCCCGACGGTCCGGAGCTGGCCGCGACATGGGAATTCGCCTCGCTCGCACTGGATCGCGCCGACGTGGAGGAACTGGCCGGGCTGTGGGTACAGGCCCTGACCGCGTTGGCCGGGCATGTGCGCTCCGAAGGCGCGGGCGGTCACACCCCGTCGGACTTCGCACTGGTCGCGACGACACAGGACGACATCGATCGGTGGACTCAGCAGCACCCGTCGATGACCGACGTGTGGCCGTTGACGGCGCTGCAGTCCGGGTTGATGTTCCACGCGC
The DNA here is from genome assembly GCF_040044975.1 of Gordonia oleivorans. Classification (NCBI taxonomy): domain Bacteria; kingdom Bacillati; phylum Actinomycetota; class Actinomycetes; order Mycobacteriales; family Gordoniaceae; genus Gordonia; species Gordonia oleivorans. The sequence goes on along the minus strand of NZ_JBDZDI010000012.1, from coordinate 109,037 downwards.
TCTACGACGAGGCCGCCGACGGCTACACCGTGCAGGCCGAGCTGACTCTCCGTGGATCACTCGACCCCGAACGCATGCGGCGTGCCGCCCAGACGATCATCGACCGCCACGACAGCCTCCGTGTGTCCTTCGTCGAGTCGGGTTCCGGACCCCGGCAGATCCTGCTCCGCGACGCGACGGTGGACTGGACCTTCTCCGACGTGACCGGCTTCGCCGACACCGCCGACACCGACTCGTCGGCTCGCGCACGCGAGGTGCGGCGCCTGACCGCGGAATCGGCCGCCCCGTTCGACCTGGCCCGTCCGCCGCTGGTGCGTTTTCACCTGATCCGGGTCGACGACGACGAGTTCACGCTGGTCATCACCAATCACCACATCGTGCTCGACGGGTGGTCGGCGCCGGTGCTCATCGGTGAGTTGCTCATGCTCTACATCGGTGATGGTTACGCGGGCGACGGAGGGGCACCGGAACTCCCCGCTCCTCAGTCCTACCGCGAGTATCTGCACTGGCTGCACACGCGCGACCACGAGGCGGCCGTCGACGGATGGCGGCAGGTCCTCGCCGGGATCGAGAGTCCGACCCTGTTGACCGGCAAGCCCGAGCGCGCGGCCGGGGCCCAGACCGGTGAGGTCACACTCGATCTCGATATCGCGACCTCCGACTCGGTCCTGCGACTCGGGCGCACGCTCGGGGTCACCGCCAACACGTCGGTTCAGGTGGCGTGGGCCGTGCTGCTCACGATCATGACCGGCCGCCGTGACGTGGTCTTCGGCAACACGGTCTCCGATCGGCCCCCGCACATCCCGGGGATCGAGCGGATGATCGGACTGTTCATCAACACCGTGCCGGTCCGGATCCGGCTCGAACCCGACGAGAGCGTCGCCGACCTGCTGGCGCGGACCCAGGCTGAGCAGGCCGCCACCCTCGATCACCGTGACGTCGGGCTGGCCGAACTCCAACGGGCGACCGGCATCGCCGACATGTTCGACACGGTCACGGTCCTCGAGTCCTACCCGCTCGATCGGGCCGGCCTCGAGGCGACACTGGCCGACGCCGGCCTGTCCTGGGTCGATCTCGTCGCCCACGACGCCACCCCGTACCCGGTCAGCCTGCAGGTCACGCCGCCGCGTCCGGCCGGCGCCGGACCGTCGGTCACCGACGAGCCGAGCACCTTCGGGCTGACACTGCGTTTTGCCACCGACCGCCTCGACGACCGGTCGGCCGCCGCACTGCTCGACCGATTCGTCATGGTGCTGCGCCAGATGGTCGGCGATCCCGGGTGCACCGTCGCCCAGATCGCCACCTGCCGGGACTCCGAACGCGCGGAGCTGCGGTCGGTGCACGGTCCGGCGCCGGTCGCCGAGCGGATGTTGCGCGACATCCTCCGTGAGAGTGCCCGGCGCCATCCCGACGCGGTCGCGGTGCGCGCGGGTGGGCACGAGCTGACCTACCGCGAACTCGATCACCGCTCGGACCGCGTGGCGGCCGAACTCCTCCGCCGCGGCGCCCGACCCGAGTCGTTCGTCGCCCTGGCGGTGCCCCGGTCGACCGAACTCGTCGTCGGAATGTGGGCCGTGGCCAAGACCGGCGCCGCCTTCGTCGCGCTCGATCCGGACAATCCCGCCGAACGGCTCGCCGAACTCCTCGCCGACTCGTCCTGCCCGCTCGGGGTCACCGTCGACGCCTTCGCCGCGCGGCTGCCGGGCGCCGTCGACTGGCTCCTGCTCGATGATGCCGCGACCACCGGCGAACCCGTATGTTCCGGCGACTCCGTCGACTCCGTCTGGTCCATCGACTCCGGCGGCGGTCTGCGCCCGGACAATGCGGCATACCTGATCTACACCTCCGGTTCGACCGGTCGGCCCAAGGCCGTCCACGTGACTCACCGAGGACTGGCCGATCTGGTTGCCGCACAGGCCGAATCCTTCGCCGCCGGCCCGGGCTCGGCCGTCCTGCAGGTCGCCTCACCCGGCTTCGACGCGTGCGTGTCGGAGGTGTTGCTCGCCCACGCCGACGGGGCCTGCCTCGTGGTGGCACCGCCGCACGTCTACGGCGGTTCCGAGCTCGAGGAACTCGTCCGGATGCACCGGGTCACCCACGCGATCATCACCCCGTCGGCGCTGAACACCATGGATCCCTCCCAGGTGCCGTCACTGGCCACCGTCGCAGTCGTCGGTGAGGCCACCGGCGCCGACCTGGTGGGCCGGTGGGCGCCGGGGCGTCGACTGATGAACCATTACGGTCCCACCGAATGCACGATCTGGGCGACCGGTGCCGACGAGCTGCGGCCGGGGGAGCCGGTGACCATCGGACGCCCGATCCGCGGCCTGTCCGCCCTGGTCCTCGACGCCTGGTTGCGCCCGGTACCGATCGGCGTCACCGGTGAGCTCTACCTCGGCGGACCCGGGCTGGCCCGCGGCTACTTCGACCGGTCCGGCACCACCGCATCCCGATTCGTCGCCGACCCGAACTCGACCACTGCGGAAAGGCTTTATCGCACAGGAGATTCCGTCCGGTGGCAGCGCTGCGACGACGGGCTCCGGCTGGAGTACCTGGGCCGCAACGATCAACAGGTCAAGATCCACGGGCTGCGGATCGAACCGGGCGATGTCGACGCCCACCTCGCGGCGCACCCGGCGGTGGCACAGGTCGCCACCGTCGCCCGGCCCGGGCCGGCCGGCCACCCGATTCTGGTGTCCTACGTCGTCGCCGCCGACGGTCACCCGCTCGACATCGCGGCACTCCATGACGACCTCGCGGCCACCCTGGCGCACTACATGAACCCGACGGCCATCGTCGAACTGGACACGATGCCGTTGACGCGCACCGGAAAGATCGACCGCCAGGCGCTGCGTGAGCGTGAATTCCGCGCCGACACCGACGGCCGGGCACCGGAGACACCGACAGAAGAGGTGATGGCCGCGCTCTTCGCCGAGGTTCTCCACCTCGACACCGTCTCCGCCGACAGCAACTTCTTCGCGTTGGGTGGCGACAGCATCGTGTCGATGCAACTGGTGGCACTCGCGAAGTCCGCGGGACTGTCGATCACCCCCCGCAACGTCTTCGAGGCCAAGACGGTCGCCGCGCTGGCCGCGCTGGCATCCGACGACAGCGCCGCGGAGCCGTCGTTACCGCCCTACTCGCCGCCGTCGCGGCGGGTCGTTCCGGAACGCGGATTCCGTCCCTCGGATTTCCCGCTCGTCGACCTCACCCACGCCGACATCGACATGCTTCTCCGCCGGTATCCGTCCCTCTCGGATGTGTGGTCGCTCTCGCCGATGCAATCGGGCATCCATTTCCATTCGACGTTCGACACCGGCTTGTTCGACACCGGCTTGTTGGACACCGACGGCCTCGACACCCGTCCCGATGGCCACCCGGACGACTACACGGTGCAATCGACCATCGCCTTCACCGGCGAGATCGACGGGGACCGGCTGCGCCGCGCGGCCCAGGCGCTCGTCGACCGCCACGACATCCTCCGGGCCGCATTCGTCGAGACGTCCACCGGCACGTGCCAGATCGTGGTCGGCGACGCCGAGGTCCGGTTCCGGGAGGTCGACCTCACCGACGACCCCGACGCCCACCCGGACCTCGCCGCCGACGCCCTCGCCGCCGCGGACACCGCCGCCGGATTCGATCTGTCGGCGCCGTCGCTGATCCGATTCACCTTGCTGCGGGTGGGTTCCGGCGCCTTCCGCCTGTTGATCACCAATCACCACGTGATCCTGGACGGATGGTCGATGCCGCTACTGATGGGTGAACTCCTCGAGTACTACGGGGCCCCGGAACGCATCGACGGGGCCCGCTCGGCGTCGTCCTACCGTGACTACCTGCGCTGGCTGAGCGAACAGGACATCGACGCCGCCACCTCGGCCTGGGCGCAGGCGTACTCCGACATCGACGCACCCACCCTCGTCAGCGATCGCCGGGTTGGCCGGGCGGCGGGCACCGCAGGGGAGGTGCGCGCGGAGATCTCCGTCGCCCAGTTCACCCGCCTCCGAACGGTCGCGGCCGACGCCGCCGTCACCGTCGGCGCCGCCTTGGCCGCCGCGTGGGCACTGAACCTGAAAGCCCTGACCGGTGAGGACGATGTGATCTTCGGTTCGGCCGTGTCGGGTCGCCCACCGGAGCTGCCGCACGTCGATCAGACGCTCGGGATGTTCCTCAACACGGTGCCGGTGCGGGTGCCACTCGACCCGGGACTGTCGTTGCGGGAGTTGCTGATCCGCGTCCACGAGCATCAGGCGATGATGCTCGATCATCACTTCGTGGGACTGCCGGAGATCCACCGCAGTGTCGGCGTCCCGGAATTGTTCGACACCGCGCTCGCCTTCCAGTCGTTCCCCCTGCATGAGGCGGCACTGGCGCAACTCGTCGAGGCGGCCGGACTGCGGGTGGAGGCGATCAGCGGCGTCGACGCCACTCCGTATCCGCTGAGCCTGGTGGTCGCACCGACCCTTGACGGCGAGGGGAGCGGGACCGGACTGTCGATCACCCTGCGGTTCCGGCACGACGTCTTCGACACCGAGCGGGCCCACGACATTCTCGATCGATTCGTCGGCGGACTCATCCGCATCGCCGAGGCGCCCGCGACCCGACTGGCCGAGATCCCGGCCGGCGGCGCGGAGGTCGCGTGGCCGGCGGGCGCACTCGCGCGGTCGGGATCGAGCACGCTGTGCGACATTCTCGAGCGCACCGCGCACCGTGAGCCCGACGCGGTCGCGGTCACCTGCGGCAGCGCATCGGTGTCCTACCGCTGGCTCGACGAACGCTCCAACCGACTGGCCCGCATCCTGCTCCGGCGCATCGCGGATCCGCACGGGGTGCTGGCCTGCGCGCTTCCGCGATCCCTCGACGCCGTGGTGGCGATATGGGCGGCGGCCAAGGCCGGCGTCGCCTTCCTGCCGGTGGACCCGAGTCTTCCGGCCGAACGCATCGGATTCCTGCTCGCCGACTCGAACGCGAGCCTGGGACTGGCAACCGCCGGTTCCCGGTCGGTGCTGCCGGGCATCGTGGATTGGCTCATCGTCGACGGCCCCGACCTGACCCGCGACATCGAATCCGAGAGTGCCGCAACGATCACCGCCGGCGAGCGTGCGACATCGATCGGGGTCGATGACGCCGCGTACGTCATCTACACCTCCGGGTCCACCGGCACGCCCAAGGGTGTGCGTGTGAGTCATCGGGGGCTGGCGCCCCTGATCGCCGCGCAGCGCCGGACGCTGGGCGTCGAGCCCGCGTCGACCGTCCTGCAGGTGGCCTCGCCGAGCTTCGACGCATCACTGTTCGAACTGCTGATGGCGCACGGTTCCGGCGGGCGTCTGGTGGTGTCCCCGCCCGACGTCTACGGCGGCCCGGAACTCGCGGCACTGATGCGCGGTGAGCAGGTCTCGCATGCCGTCCTGACCCCCTCGGCGCTGGCGACGGTGCCCTCCGACGGTCTCGAGGGACTCGCGGTGCTGGCGACAGCGGGCGAAGCCGTCGGACCCGAATTGGTCGATCGGTGGGCACCCGAACGCAGCATGGTCAACCTGTACGGGCCCACCGAGGGCACCATCTGGGCGACGGCAAGCGAACCACTCGAACCCACCGCACCGATCACGATCGGCACACCGGCCGGAGCGGTCGGCGTCGCGATCCTCGACACCTGGCTGCGCCCGGTCCCCGACGATGTCGCGGGTGAGCTCTACCTCGTCGGGGCGGGCCTGGCCGACGGATACATCGGCAAGCCGGCGACGACGGGGTCGCGCTTTGTGGCCTGCCCCTTCGGCGAACCCGGTCGGCGGATGTATCGCACCGGAGACCTGGTGCGCCGGAACGTGCACAAGCAGCTGGAATTCTTGGGACGCAACGACTTCCAGGTTAAGGTGCGTGGTACCCGGGTGGAGCTGGGTGAGATCGATGCACTCCTGGGCAACCGGGCGAACGTCGCCTATGCGGTCACCGTCGGCGCCGAACACGACGGCCGTCCGCCGATCCTGGTGTCGTACGTCGTGGCCGATCCCGGCACCACCGTGTCCGGTGTCGAACTCCGCACGGCCCTGGCGGATTCGTTACCCGTCTACATGGTGCCGGCCGCGGTGATCGTTCTCGACGAGATCCCTCTGACCCCGACCGGAAAGCTCGATCGCACCCGGCTGCCGAAGCCGGTGTTCGAGGCATCCGGCTACCGGGCGCCGTCGACGTGGGTCGAAGGAAGGGTCGTCAGGGCCTACGAAGAGGTCCTGAAGGTCGATCAGGTCGGTGTGGACGACGACTTCTTCGGACTCGGAGGCGACTCGCTGAGCGCGTCGCTGGTCGCCGCGCGCGTGGGCGCCGCCCTCGGTGTCCGGATACCGGTACGCCTGGTCTTCGAGGCGCCGACTCCGGCGGCCCTGGCGGCGGCGGCGACCTCGCTGACCGGTGGCGGCCGCCTGCCGCTGACCCCGACGGTGCGGCCGGACATCATCCCGCTGTCGCTGGCGCAGCAACGGATGTGGTTCCTCAACCGGCTGGAACCGGACTCCCCGGCCTACAACATCCCGGTGATGCTGCGGCTGTCCGGCCGCCTGGACCGTTGCGCCCTGGAATCGGCGCTCGCCGACGTCATCGGCCGCCATGAGGTGCTGCGGACCATCTACCCTGAGACCGACGGACAACCACGGCAGGTGGTGCTCGATGACTTGGCGCTGAACGTGGATGTCCGGCACGTGTCGGCGTCGGAGGTCGGGCAGGTCGCCGGCGGCCTCGTGCGCGCCGGTTTCGACGTCACCTCGCGGGTGCCGATCCGGGTGGGTGTGCTCGAACTCGACGATGAGCGCGACGGCGAGGCCGGGGAGTACCTGCTGGTACTCGTGGTTCATCACATCGCCGGTGACGGTCAGTCGATGGGACCGCTGTCACGGGATGTCATGTCGGCGTACGCATCGCGACTGGCCGGTCGTGAACCCATGTGGGAGCCACTGACAGTTCAATACGCCGACTACGCATTGTGGCAACGGCAGGTCCTCGGCGCCGCCGACGACCCGCAGTCGCTGATGCACGCGCAGCTGGGCTTCTGGACGTCGACGCTGACCGACGCGCCCGACCTGCTGGACCTGCCGACGGATCGGCCCCGTCCCGCGGTCGCATCGTTGTCCGGCGGTCGGGTGCCGGTGCAGATCGGTGCAGACCTGCACGGGAAGTTGCTGGCGTTGGCGCGCTCGCGCGGGGCGTCGCTCTTCATGGTGATGCATGCGGCGCTGACGGCAGTTCTCGGACGTCTCGGTGGCGCCGACGACGTGGTGATCGGCACCCCGGTCGCCGGGCGCGGCGAACCCGGCCTCGACGACCTGGTCGGTATGTTCGTCAACACCCTGGCACTGCGCACCGCCGTCGTGGCTACCGAGCCCTTCACCGAACTCCTCGATCGGGTGCGCGAGACCGACCTCGCCGCATTCGAGCACGCCGATGTGCCCTTCGAACGGATCGTGGAGGAGGTCAATCCGAAGCGCTCGACGGCGCATCACCCTCTGTTCCAGGTGGCGCTGGCCTTCCAGAATCTCTCCGATGTCCGGGTGGAACTGCCCGGGGTCACCGTGTCACGCGCACAGGCCGATACCGGGATGTGCCAGTTCGACCTGCAACTGGTGATCGCCGACGAGTACGGCCAGGACGGTGCGGCGCAGGGCGTTTCGGGCGTCATGATGTTCGCTCGCGACCTGTTCGATGATTCGACCGTCATCGACGTCGTCCATCGGTTGACCCGTGTTCTCGAGGCCGTCGCCGACGACGCGGCCCGACCCCTCGGTGCCATCGAGTGGCTCGGCGCCGACGAACGGGCACATCTGCTGTCCCGGGTGGGTTCCGGCGCCGCCGGGTCGCCGGTGCTGCTGACCGACGTGTTCGCCGCGGCCGTGCGCCGCAACCCCGACGGACCCGCCGTGATCTCCGGATCGACCGAACTCACCTATACCGACCTCGACCGCCGGTCGAATCGTCTGGCACGCAGGCTGATGGCGTCGGGTGCCGGTCCCGAACGGCGCGTCGTGGTGTCGATCGAACGGTCGGTGGAGTCGCTGGTCGCCTGGTGGGCGGTGGTCAAATCCGGTGCGGCGTATGTGCCGGTGGATCCGCACTACCCGACCGCGCGCATCGATCAGATGGTCGCGGATTCGGGAGCGGCACTGGGCATCACGACGCTGGCGGCGCGACCCGCGCTGCCCGACGAGGTGGACTGGGTGGTCATCGACACGGCCGTCGCCGCCGCGCAGATCGCCGCATCGGCCGACACGCCGATCACCGCGGACGAGCGGACCCATCCGCTGCGGATCACCAACACCGCCTGGGTGGTGTTCACCTCCGGGTCGACCGGTGTGCCCAAGGGAGTCGCCGTCACCCACGCTGGTATCGCCGACTATCTCGCCGGACTACACGTCGATCCGGTCGACGGTCCCACCTCACGGGTATTGCATTTCGCGTCACCGTCATTCGACGCCTCCCTGCTGGAGATCCTGCTGGCGGTGAGCGCGGCATCGGCGCTGGTGGTGGCACCGACCGGGGTCCGCGGTGGCGACGAACTCGCCGACTTCCTCCGCGAACAGCGGATCACGCACGCCTTCGTCACCCCCGCCGCGCTGGCCTCGGTGGACGACATCGGACTCGACGACCTGCAGGTGGTGCTGTCCGGTGGGGACGAGGTACCCACCGACCTGGTCCGTCGGTGGGTCGGTTCCGACCCGGCCCACGCCCGGGAATTCCGGGTCCTCTACGGTCCGACCGAGACCACGATCGTCGCGACGGCGTCGCAGCCCGTGCGCGCCGGGCAACGGTCGACGATCGGCCACCCAATGCCGGGAATGCAGGCGCTGGTGCTGGATTCGCGGATGCAACCGGTGCCGGCCGGGGTCGCCGGGGAACTCTACGTGGCGGGTCCGGCGCTTGCCCGCGGATACCTGAACAGGCCCGGGATTTCCGCGTCCCGGTTCGTCGCCCATCCCTTTGGGAAAGCCGGGCAACGGCTGTATCGGACCGGTGACGTGGTCCGCTGGGGCGCAGACGGAACGCTGGAGTTCCTGGGACGCAACGACTTCCAGGTCAAGATCAACGGCTTCCGAGTGGAACTGGGTGAGATCGATGCGGCCCTGGGTGCACGATCCGACGTCGGATTCGCCGTCACGCTGCCACATCGCGACGAGGCCATCGGGCTCCGTCTGGTGTCGTATGTGGTGCCCGCCGCCGACGCGGTGATCTCGGGGGAGAAGCTGCGTGCCCTGCTCGCCGAGGCGTTGCCGTCGTATATGGTTCCGGCCGCGGTGATGGTCATCGACGAGGTTCCGCTGACCCCGAGCGGCAAACTCGACCGCACGGCGCTGCCCGCACCGATGATCACCACGCGGGCGTTTCGCGCCCCGTCGACGCCGGTGGAGGAGATCGTGGCGGGTGTGTTCGCCGACGTCCTCGGCATCGAACGCAACGTCGGCGCCGACGACGATTTCTTCGATCTCGGCGGGAACAGCCTCATCGCCACCCGGGTGGTGGCGCGGATCGGTGCGGCACTGGACACCAACGTCCCGGTGTCGATGATCTTCGAGGCATCCACGGTCGAGCGGTTGGCCGCACGCGCCGAATCGCACACCGGCACCGGCCGGGTGGCGTTGCGCGCACAGCAGCGGCCCGACCACATTCCGTTGTCGTATGCACAGCAACGGATGTGGGTCCTCAACCGCTTCGAGCCGGATTCGCCGGCCTACAGCATCCCGATCGTCGTGCGTCTGTCGGGGGAGTTGGACGTCGCCGCCCTGCAGTTGGCGATCGACGACGTCGTCGCCCGGCATGAGATCCTCCGGACGGTGTACCCGTTCGAGGCGGGTGCACCGACGCAGGTGATCCTCCCGGTCGCCGCCCGTCGCTCGTCGATGGTCATCACCGACATCGCCGAAGATGATCTTGCCCAATCGATTTCGGATCTGGTGCGGACCCCGTTCGAGGTGACCTGCGAGGCACCCGCACGTATTCACCTGTACGCGCTCGGTGGCGACGAGTGGGTGCTGGCCGTGGTGCTGCATCACATCTGCGGTGACGGTTCATCGCTGGCGCCGCTCGCGGGAGACATGATGACCGCCTACTCGGCCCGGATGCTCGGAGACGCACCGGGCTGGGTTCCGCTGGAGGTGCAGTATGCCGACTACACCATCTGGCAGCGCGAGGTGCTCGGCTCCGCCGACGATCCCAACTCCCTTCTCCGCGCGCAGATCGACTACTGGACACAGCAATTGAGCGGCAGCCCGGCACTGCTGGAACTGCCGACCGATCGCCCGCGCCCGACCGCGCAATCCTATGCGGGAGCGACCATCCCCCTGACGATCGACGCCCACCTGCACGCCGGGCTGCAGCGTGTTGCCCGCGAACACAACACGACGCTGTTCATGGTCGTCCACGCCGCGCTGACGGCGCTGTTGGGCCGGCTCGCCGCCACTGACGACGTCGCCATCGGAACGCCGTATGCCGGACGAGGTGCTCCCGAACTGGATGATTTGATCGGGATGTTCGTCAACACGCTGGTGCTGCGCACCCGCTTGCGGGGCGGGATGTCGTTGCGCGAGTTGATCGAGCACGTGCGGGATACGGATCTGGCCGCGTTCGGCCACGCAGACGTACCCTTTGAGCGCCTGGTGGAGGAACTCAACCCGGTGCGCTCGCATTCCTACAATCCGCTGTTCCAGGTCATGCTGGTATTCCAGAACCTGGCCGCCACCGATATCGCACTGCCAGACCTGTCGGTGTCGGCGGTGGAGTCCGAGAGCGACGTCTCACTGTTCGACATGCAGGTGACCGTGTCGGACACCTACGACGACGCGGGCGCGCCGGCCGGCATCACCGGTGGGGTCACCTACGCCACCGATCTGTTCGACGCGCCGACCGTCACCACCTTCGTCGAACGCCTCATCCGGCTGATGTCGGCGTTGGTCGACGACCCCACGCAGGCCGTGCACGACATCGACCTGCTCGACGCCGCCGAGCGGGAGGAGATCGCGGCGCAGTGGGGCTCGACGACCCACCCGATCGACCGGGACGAGACCCTGGCGTCGACATTCGCCCGTTCGGTACGTGAGCACGCGGATGCGCCCGCGGTCACCGTCGACGCGGTCACCTGCACCTACGGCGAGTTCGCCGCCCGGGTCAACCGGCTGGCGCGATGGCTGATCGCCGAGGGGGTCGGACCGGAGCGCCTGGTGGCGCTGCGGATGCGGCGTTCCGTCGACCAACTGACCGCGATGTATGCCGTCCACGCGGCCGGTGGCGGATACGTTCCCGTCGATCCCGATCACCCGGCCGAACGCATCGACTACATGCTCGAGTGTGCCGAACCGGTGGTGGTGCTGAGTTCGCTGCAGACCATCGACCTGAGCGGGTTCGACGACGCACCGGTCACCGACGACGAACGGATCGCACCGCTACGTCCCGACGACATCGCATACGTGCTGTTCACCTCCGGTTCCACAGGCAGGCCGAAAGGTGTTGCCGTATCCCATCGTTCGGTGGTGAATCAAATCCGGTGGATCGCGCAGGCCTACGGCCTGGACGACACCGATGTGGTGCTGCAGAAGACGCCGGCCACCTTCGACGTCTCGGTGTGGGAACTGTTCGCCACCCTCGCTGTGGGCGCCCGGCTCGTGATCGCCCGGCCCGACGGGCACACCGATCCTGTCTATCTCGCCGAAACAATTGCCGCGCAAGAGGTCACGATCACCTCCTTCGTACCGTCGATGCTCGCGTTGTTCACCGCGACGGCCCCCGCCGGGTCGCTCGATTCCTTGCGGGCACTGTTGGTCGCCGGCGAGGCATTCGGCCCGGATGTGGTGAGCGCGGCACGGCGGGTGCTGCCGCACGTCGCGCTGCACAACCTCTACGGTCCGACGGAGTTCACCGTCCACGCCACCGCCCATCAGGTGCGGCCCGCCGACGCCGGGGCCGTCCCGATCGGAACACCGGTGTGGAATGCCCGTGCCTACGTGCTGGATTCGCGGTTGCGTCCCGTTCCGTCAGGCGTTGCCGGCGATCTGTACCTGGCGGGAGTTCAGGTGGCCCGCGGATACCACGGGCGGTTCGGTCTCACCGCCGAACGCTTTGTCCCCGATCCGTTCGTCACCGGTGAGCGGATGTACCGCACCGGCGACCTGGCCCGCCGGAACGCGGGCGGAGAGTTGGAGTATCTCGGCCGCAACGATTTCCAGGTGAAGCTGCGTGGTCTCCGGATCGAGCTCGGTGAGATCGAATCGGTGTTCGCCGGTCATCACAGCGTCGCGCGGGCGGTGGCCGCGGTGCGGGCCACCGACGCCGTCGAGTACCTCGTCGTCTATCTCGTTCCGGCGGCCGGGGCCGTGGTCGACACCACCGAGGTGACGGTGTTCGCGGCAACCTCCCTGCCCGGCTACATGATTCCCACCATGGTGATGGTCCTGGACACGGTGCCGCTCACCGCGTCGGGAAAACTGGACCGCGCGCGGTTGCCGTTGCCGGCGCTTGTTGCCGCCGAGGAGTTCCGCGAACCGTCCTCCTGGCTCGAAGGCGAGATCGCGCACACCTTCGAGGAGGTCCTCGGCCTGTCGCGGGTGGGTGCCGACGACGACTTCTACTCGCTGGGTGGCAATTCGCTGCGATCGGTGCAGGTCGTCAATCAGCTCGCCAGTGAACTGCACGTGGACATCCCGGTCCGGTGGATGCTCTCCGACCCGAATCCGGCCGACCTCGCCAAGCGGATCGAGACCGGGATGCGGGAGGGAATCGACGCCACCGAGCCCCTCGCGCTCGGCCTCGAGGTCCTCTTGCCGATCCGCACGACCGGTGAACGGGAACCCCTGTTCTGTGTGCACCCCGCCTCCGGTCTGGCCTGGTGCTATCACGGCCTCGAACAGCATCTCGGTGCCGATCGTCCGATCTACGGTCTGCAGGCACCGCAGATCGGAGGGGAGAACCCTGGTCCGACAACGATGTTCGAGATCGCTCGGCGGTACGCCGCGGAGATCCGGACCGTACAGCCCCAGGGTCCCTACCACCTGCTCGGCTGGTCGCTGGGCGGCGTCATCGCACACGCCGTCGCCGCCGAGCTGCGCGCCGACGGACAGGACGTCGCCCTGCTGGCACTGCTCGACGCCGAAGCGGATGGAATCGATGCCTCGTCGGCGACCACCGTCACCGCCGGAGAGTTGATCGCCAACCTCGGCCCGGTACTCGGCATAGATTTCGTCGACCCGGACTCCACCGCGGCGGAGGCGGCCGCGGCGATCGCCGACCACCTCGGGGACGGCCTGGGTATCGACGCCGCGACGATCGAACGGCTCACCGATGCCTACAACCTGATGATCCGGGCCGCGGGTGACTGGCAGCCGCCGGTCGTGGACGCCGATGTGCGGTACTTCACCGCGACGCGGGATCGACGTCCGGACGCCACGGGGCATCTCGGGTGGCGTGCACACGTTCACGGGACGATCGCCAATGTCGACATCGACGTCGACCACCTGGCGATGACGGACACCAGCTCGATCGCGGCAATCGCCGCGGTCCTCAACAAACAGATGGGTTGATCACATGGCCGGACGGCATCGTCGTATCGAAAACTCCTGTTGTGCAGTAGCTCTCGTCTCCCGATCACCAGGGAGGTACCCCATGAGCGAATCCGCCGGCCCGACCTCGCACCGCCGTCCTCAATCTCATCTTCCGGTCGCCACGCTTCTGGGTGCCGCGATGACGGCCACGGTGCTGGCCGCGGCTCCGGTGCTCGCCGACGCACCGACGTCCGCGGCCACGACCCGGACGACTCCGCTCGCGGTCCCGATCGGCGGCGACGCGACACCGGTCCATCCGGTCGTTCGGAACGCGCTCGAGGCCGCAGACGCCGTGTCGGGGATGGTGCCGTGGACCGCGGCAGGTGGCGTGGTAGGCGTATCGCAGGTCGTGCCGGGGTCACCCTCTACATCGGCCGAGACGCGTCTCTTCGGAATGGCGGTGCCCGCATCCACGTCGACACCGGCGGCGGATACGGACACGGTCGAGGTGGGCCACCTCCGGCTGCATCGTCCACGAGCGGTTTCGCCGGCGCTGGCGGCCGAGGTCACCGCCACGTCAGGGGAAGTGGTACAGGGGATTTCCGACGTCCTGCAGAGCAACGGAGTCGGGCCGGAACGTGCGGACACGGTCGCCGAACACATGGTCGGCGACGCCGCGGTCGGCGCGGTGGTCGGTGGTGTGGTGGCCGCGCCGGTCGCCGCGACCGTCGGTGCGGTAGTCGGCGGAACGGTCGGCCTCGTCTTCGGGATACCGTTCCTGCCAACGGGTCTCGTGGTGGGTCCGCTCGTCGGTACCGCCCTCGTGGCATCGCTGGTGGAGATCCCGGCGGTGACGACCGGCGCAATCGTCGGTGCGGCAACGGGATACCAACGTGGCTGGGAGGTACCCCTCGACACACCCACCTCGACGCCGCGTCACGACGTGTCCGGGCAGGTCGTGGTCACCACACCGGCACCGAGCGCGGCCGCATCGGCGCAGCCGGTGTCGCATCCGTCGGTTCCGCTGCCCCTGTCGCTTCCCGCCCTGAGGTGAGGTGACGCGGAGATGACAACGCACGAGGCGGTCGGCGCCTCGTGCGTTGTCGGGTGTGATCAGTCGGGTGTGATCAGTCGGGTGTGATCAGTCGGTGACGGGATTGAAGGTCGACGTCGCAATGGGAACGCCGAGCACGGAATTGATCGCTTTGTATCCATCGGCGGTCTTGATGAAGGTCACCCGGCTGACCGGCTCGATGTCGGCATACGCGCCGTTGGGTGTGCTGATGAGGGTGAGCGGGGTGTTGGCGGGCCCGATGAGCTTGTCGCCTTCCACCCGGTATTCGTTGCAGCGTTCTTCCACCGAGGAGCCGTACTGGGTCTGCACGCAGTAGTTGTAGGTTCCCTCGGCGACCGCGGCGGAAGAATGCCCGGCTCCGGCGGCCAGGGCGACAACGGCTCCGGCGCCGGCGGCAATGGTGATGATCATCTTCTTCGACATATCGCGAAGATTGCCTTAGCCTAACCTAAGAAGTCAAGCCCGATGTGTGCGTCTACCGACGTGAGGAATGTCGCATTCGCCGGGCCGTCGGTCGAGCCGCGACACGGCGGCCGGAATAGGGGCGGCTGACCGGTGTTGTGTCCCGGTATGACTGAACAACCAGAACTCAGCCCCACCGAGTGGGTCCGCACCCAGACCGCGACGATTCTCGAGCAGGGGACCACCGACGGTGTGCAGGTGCTGGACCGGCCCATCGTGCTGTTCACCACCACCGGGGCCAAGTCGGGTAAGAAGCGGTACGTCCCGCTGATGCGGGTGGAGGAGAACGGCCGCTACGCGATGGTCGCGTCCAAGGGCGGCGCGCCGAGCCATCCCTCCTGGTACCACAACCTCAAGGCGCACCCGGAGGTCACCGTCCAGGACGGCGACACCGTGCGGGAGATGACGGCGCGCGAGATCGACGGCGACGAACGTGAGCACTGGTGGACGTTGGCCGTGGCGGCGTATCCGCCGTACGCGGAGTACCAGACCAAGACCGATCGCCTGATACCCGTCTTCGTCGTGGAGTGACCGTCGTGGAGTGATCGTCGTGGAGTGGCGCGTTGTGCGATGACGGCGGGCCCGCTCCGGGCACCCCCGAGCCACCCATCCACAATGGGTCTCATGACTCTGACCCTGGGCATGATCACCGTCGACACCACCGATCCGATCCCGCTCGCGCGGTGGTGGTCGGAACGCATCGGCGGCACCGTCATCGCCGAGAACGACGGTTTCTTCGTCATGGTGTCCGGGGTGGCGCCGGGCGCACCGGTTCTGGGTTTTCAGAAGGTCGACAATCCGACGCCCGGCAAGAACCGCATCCATCTCGATCTCACCACCACCGATGTCGACGCCGAGGTCGATTCCCTTGTCGGCGCGGGCGCCACGAGGATCGCCGAGCACGCGATCGGCGATTTCGCGTGGGTGACACTCGCCGACCCGGACGGCAATCAGTTCTGCGTCTCGCCGGCGCACGACCCGTCGGATTAGTCGCCCGGCACTCGACTCGGACTCCTCGCCGCGCGAGTACGTCGGTACTCCCGACACACCATCGTCGTGCCCACGAGCCACAGCGGGATCTGCCACAGCATTGCCACCCGGAACGATGCCGGATCGTAGACGCCCGGCGAATCCGACGTGAGGTTCAGCGTCAGACCGATCAACAGGATCGCGATCACACTGGCCAGGAACCCGCCGGCGTTGACGATGCCGGTGGCCGTGCTCAGCCGGTCGGCCGGATTGTATTCACGGGCGAAGTCGAAGGCGACGATCGACGCCGGACCGCCCGCGCCGATCGCCATCGCGAGCAGATAAAGCACCCAGTGCGGTGCCGTGCCCGGGTAGAGCAGAACCGCGCCCCACGCCAGCACCTGACCGGCGACGAGCCCGACCACGAGGTGAACACGCCGAGCGGGGAATCGGGCGGAGATCAGGCCGAGGACGGGGCCGGCGACCACACCCACCAACACCGAAGTGACCAGGACCGTCCGTGCGGTCGACTCGGGAACGCCCTCGCCCGCCACCAGGAAGGGAAAGCCCCACAGCACCCCGAAGGTGTTGGCGGAGAACGGGGTGACGAAATGTGTCCAGAACGCCAGCCGGGTGCCGGGCTCGGTGATCGACGCGCGTAGCCGGGCGCCGACCGCCGAACCTGATACGCCGGTGGTGGTGGGCCGTCGACCGTCGCTGACGAACACCGCCGACAGGACCGCCACCAACACCGCCGTCGCGGCCAGGAGCAAGAAGCCTGACTGCCAGCCCTTGGCGTGTACGAGATGGGCGAAGGGGATGATGCTGACGACCTGACCCAACTGCCCGATGACCGCGGTGATCTGCACCATCAGTGGCGCGCTCCGTCGCGGGAAGCGAATCCCGATGATGCGCAGCACGCAGGGGAAGACCGCGGCGTCGCCCGCGCCGAGGAGCACGCGTGCCGCAATGGCGATCCACACGCTCGGTGCCGCCGCCAGCACCACCTGCGACACCGCCATCAGCCCGACACCGACGGTCAGCACCGCCCGCGACCCGTACCGATCCAACGCCATGCCCACCGGGATCTGCGCGACGCCGTACACGCCGAGCTGGATCACCGCGAACAGCGACAGTGTCGCCGGGTCGATCGAGAAGTGGTGGGCGGTATCGATTCCCAGAGCCGACATCGAGGTGCGATTGGTGATGGCGACCAGATAGGCCAGTGCACCCACCGCCCACGTCGCGCCCACCGCGAGGCCCGGTTGGTGGTGCCGCACCGAGGGGTTCCGCATCGCTGACTGGGCGGACACAGCAGACATGACACCTTTCGGGCACGACGAGCAGGGATGGGCGGGCGGACTCGCCCCGCGATGCTACGCGGACGCGGGTGCGATCACGATCGCGTCCCGGCCGGGTGCTCGGAGACGCGAGTGGTTGTCCCGCAACACTTGTGGGCGTGAAGCCGGCCCCTGATGGTCCTCGTAGTGGCCAGGATCACTCTGTGGCATGCCGCACCGGGATCCCGCACTGACGACGCCTGCCGAGGAGAAACGGCCCGGCTTGTGGATATCGGCGGATGTGTCCACAGATCGCACCGAGGGCGCCGATCTGTGGACCGGCGGCAGCAACCATGTGCGACATGACAAGTCGCTACTACGCCTATCCGGTGCGCGCGGACGCCGTCGAGGCCGCGCGCCGTGACCCGATCTCGGTCATCCCCGCCGATCCTCTCGCCGATGCCTGGGGTCTGGTACCGGTGGCGGTCGGTTCGGGGGCGTTCGCCTCGGGTATCGGTGCCCACGCCCGTCCCGTCGTCTGGACGATGGTTCCCGAGATCCGCAACGTCGACATGTTGTGCCTCGACGACCGGTGGCTCGTGCTCAGCGCCATGCTGTGGCGCGGACCGGGACGCGGCGCCCCGCCACGCCCGGCCTCGGCACTGGTTGCGCCCGGTGCCGGAACCCGTGACGCGGTGTGCCGGCGACGGACGACCGTCCTGGACGCAGGGCAGGTGGCCGGGGTCGCCGCCGACATCGCGCTGATCGAACCGGTGACCGACCGCGATCCGATCCTGCGGTATGCGCCGGGGTGGACTCCCGCCGACATCAACCACACGATCGGCCGGACGCGCCGGTTCGTGGCCGGAGTCGCCTCGCGCAGAATGGGACTGGCGTACTCGATCAGCCCCGCCGAACCGGCGACCCGGATGCGAACTGCTGCCGGATGATCTCGGCGAACTGATCGACATCCGCGGGAGTGGTGTCCCACGATGTCATCCAGCGCACCTCACCCCGCTCGCGCGCCCAGTCATGGAAATGGATCTTCTCGCGGATGGCGTCGGCGATGTCGGTGGGGAGCGTGGCGAAGATCGCGTTGGCCGGGCTGTCCTGGGCGAAACCGAAACCGGGCAGCGCGCCGTCTGCCATGGCGGCCTCGAGATGGGTACGCAGCCGCCGGGTCATGGCATTGGCGTGGCGGGCGTTGCGCAGTCCGAGATCGTCGGTGAACATGGCCTCGAGTTGCGCCGACAGGAACCGCATCTTGCTCGGCAACTGCGCGGCGGCCTTTCGGACGTACTCGATACCCGCGACGCGATCGGGGTCGATGACGACCACCGCCTCGGAGCCGAGCGCACCGTTCTTGGTTGCGCCCAGGCTGAGTACATCCACCCCGACATCGGTCGTGAACGCACGGAAGGACTCTCCGAGCGCGGCCGCGGCGTTCCATAATCGGGACCCGTCGAGGTGCACCGGCAGACCGACGTGGTGTGCGGTCTCGCAGATCGCGGCGATCTCGTCCACGGCGTACACCGTGCCGAGCTCGGTGACCTGGGTGATGCTCACCGCGGACGGCTGGGCGCGCTGCGGATCTCCCCGGGCGGCGGCCTTCTCGATGATCTGATCGGGAGTGAGTTTTCCGTCGGCGGTCGGGGCCGTCAGCAGTTTGATACCGGAGATCTGTTCGGGCGCAGCACCTTCGGACGTCGCGATGTGAGCGGTGTCGGTGGTGATGACCGCTCCCCACCGGGGGGTGAGCGCGGTGAGGGCGACCACGTTGGCGCCAGGTTCCGTTGAAGACCAGGCAGCACCTCGGCTCGGGGACCGAAGACGTCGCGAATCGTCGCGCGCAACGCGGCGGTGTGGGTGTCACCACCGTAGGCGGGTTGGTGTCCGGGGTTGGCCCGCGTGATGGCGGCGAGCACATCGGGGTGGACGCCGGCGTGATTGTCGCCGGCGAAAGTGTGCCGACCGGCGTCGTTCGATGTCGGGGTCATGCGAAACAGACTCTCACACCACACAATCGGCGACGGCGCAACCGAGTCGTATCGATGGTGTGAGACTGTTGGGGACGACGCCGCGCCGGTACGAGAGGAACCCGTAGTCATGCCCACCCCGGATCGGCCGTTGCGCAAGCTCGGCTTCCTCACCATCGGATCGTTCGATCCCGACCGCCCCCGAGAGGGTCATCTCGAGACACTGTCGGTGATCGAACGCGCAGAGGACCTCGGATTCGACAGCGTGTGGTTACGTCACCGGCACCTGCAGTACGGGATCTCCTCGCCGGTGGCGATGATGGCGGCAGCGGCCGTGCGGACCCGTCGCATCGAGTTGGGTACCGCCGTCACCCCACTCGGCTGGGAGAATCCGCTGCGGTTGGCCGAGGATCTCGCCACCGTCGACCTCCTGTCCGGTGGACGCATCAATCCGGGTGTGTCGGTGGGGACGCCGATGCGATACGACGACGTCAAGGCGGCCCTGTACCCCGACACCTTCGACATCGAGGACTTCTCCAAGAACCGTGTGCAGCGGCTGCTGACGTGCCTGCGCGGGGAGCCGGTCAGCGACTTCGAAGGGCTCGTCGGAATCGAATCGTTCTCCCGCCGCGTCCAGCCCCACTCGCCGGGGCTCGCCGATCGGGTCTGGTACGGCGGTGGTCGGGATTCGGCGATCTGGACCGGGCAGCAGGGACTGAACTACCTGACGTCGTCGGTGGTGTCGATCGAGGGCACCGAGTCGCGCGATTTCGCGACGATTCAGGCCGAGCACATCGACGCCTACCTCGCCCATCATCCGAATCCGGCCGCGGCCCGCGTCTCGCAGGGGCTCGTGGTGATCCCC
Organism: Gordonia oleivorans; assembly: GCF_040044975.1. Lineage (NCBI taxonomy): Bacteria > Bacillati > Actinomycetota > Actinomycetes > Mycobacteriales > Gordoniaceae > Gordonia > Gordonia oleivorans. The sequence continues at coordinate 88,902 of NZ_JBDZDI010000012.1, read as the reverse complement.
ACGGACTCCGCCTCACCCGATCAGATCGATCGGTACCGGGCCTACGCCGCATCACGATTCGAACGCACACTCACCCCACAGGGACCCCGCGGCATGATGTTCGCCCCCGACTTCGTCGGGCCCAGCGAGGAGATCGCCCAGATCCTGCACGCGCACGCCGGTTTTCGGCGCGCCGACGAGGTGGCGTTCGCCCTACCCTTCAGCTTCGCCGCCGAGGACTACGCGCAGATCATCACCGACATGGCGCAGCGATTGGGGCCGGCACTGGGCTGGACGCCGAAGAGTTGATCTCAGGGTTTCGCGGTGCGATGCGAATTCGTCAGCGCGGCAACGGCTTCGTCGTCGACGGTGGGTAGCTCGCGATGAGCTCCATGTAGTACGCGTTCGGCGCGAAGGGGTACATGTAATGCCAATCGCCGAACGGTCCGCGCTGTAGGTAGGTCACCGACCGGTTGCCCGAGATGGTGAAGCAGTAGATCCCGGCGGTGCCGTAGGGGCTGAGATAGATCGGTCCTCTCGAGTGGTGGTGACGCGTGCTCGTGGTCGTTCCCCCTCTTCATCGCGCTGACGATTGTCGTGTTACACGTCGTGTGACACCGACGGTCCGCGGTCACGCGGTCACCGAACGCGCGTCACCCGGCAATGAATGTGACGATGTCGTCGGTGAGGGCGAGGCATGCCGAGGCGTGCTCTGCCGCACGCCCGCCCAAGTCGATCCCGCCGGCCAACTGCACGGTCGTCGGGAATAGTCCCGGGCGAAGGAAGTGGCCGGCGCCCTCATACCGGATGTGCTTGTCCGAGGGATTGTTTCGTCGGCCGAGGAGGGCATCGGCCATGTGTTCGGACGGCCAGAGCGCATCGTCGGAGCCGCTGATGCACAGCATGGGGCCGACGATCCGCTCGGATGCCGGCTGGGCCTCGGGGTCGATGCCTCTGCGCAGCCCCTCGTCGTAGGCGGGGTGCAGTCGAAGTACGGTCGGTCGCTGGGCGCCGACGTCGCGCGACAATCGCCACGCATTGCCCACCAGTTGTGGCATCAGTGCGCCGGTGGGCACCGCGGCAAATGGGCATGGCCGGGCGTCGAGGGTCCACGACGACGTGCCGGGTATCTCCCCGTCGGGGCCGATGGCCTGCCAGACGACACTGCTGGGACTCAGCAGGATCACTTGGGACACATCGAGATCCGGGCGGCGGGAGAGGGTCGCGGTCAGCCCTTCCGCTCCCCGGGACAGGCCCACCGCCGCCACCGATGAACCACTGCGAGCGCTCAGCCACGAGATCGCCGAGGCGAATCGCTCGAGCGGGATCTCGCTGACCGGGGCGGCCTCGGGGTCGTCGTCGAGCCAGCCGTACGCGAGTGCGGTGTGACCGCGGGAAGCCAGGGCGCCGATCATCGCACGCTGGGAGTCCACCCCGCCCTCCGAGCCGCCGAAACACACCACTGCCGGCCCGGTCGCGGACGCCGGTGAGGCGAGTAGCCCAGGCCGCCCGTCCACCACGACATCGGTGATCTCGACGCCGGCCGCGACCGGGTGCCGTCGGCACGTCACCGCGGTGCGGTGATCTCCGGCCCGGGCTTCCACCCGGAGGAGCCACGGTTCGATCGGCGGGATGAAGAGGTCGGCGTGATCGGCGGGTCCGTCGAACTCCATCGCCCAGATCGGGACGTTCGTGATCTCGGCCGAACCACTCACATGTGTGTTCCAGCGCCACAGCCCGCCGTACAGGTCGGTGGTCGTCGTGGTGAGATCGACGGTCTCGCCGGTGGATTCGAGGGTAATGGTCAATGGTTCGTCGTGGCGGGAGTCCTCGGGGACATCCACCCCGAGGCGCGGGTCGATCGATGCCGCCTGCGCCGGTGGCTGGGGCACCGGGCTTCCCGGCGCCAGCGACGCGTCCCGGCGCGCCATCTGTGCCGACTTCTTGTCGAACCACGCCGGGAACACCCCGGACGCGGTACCGGCGATCCCCATCAGCGTGAACGGAAGGACCCAGTAACAGATGATCGACAGTGTCGATCCGCCGTCGCGAATGGTGGCGTCGCCCTGCACGATCGGCGGGATGAGCGAGACAACGGTCATCAGGCCGAACACCGCGGTCCACATCCAGGTCATGGCGGTGGTGATGACGCGGAAGCCGTCGGTGGCCGCCGTCGCCGAATCGACCGATGCGGTTGCGTACTCGCGGACGAATGGTCGCCCGACGAGCAGACCGGCCAGGGCGACGAGGAAGATTCCGGCATTCCCGAGTGGCTGCAGCCAGCGTTCCAGGAAGGCGTCGCTGACCGAGAACGACAGTGCCGAGAGTACGACGAACACCGCGACCGCACCCACCTCGAGGGAATGCCACGGGCGACGGAGCACCCGGTTGATCACCACGGCAAGTGCCGAGAGTCCCAGGGCGATCAGCACAGCTCCCCGAAACGGCATGTTGCCCACCAGAATCCAGTACACAATCCACGGGGAGAAGCCGATCAGAAATCCCACTCCGAACACCTCCGTGATCAAGTGCCGACCCTGCGTGGAAATGGTATGCCGCACGTGTGGTGGCGTGTGGGCAATCGCGACAGACCGACGGATGTGACACCCTGATTCCCATGAGCGATGACGTGGCGCAACGACTCCTCGACGCCCAGATCGCCTTCACCCGACGCCAATTGCTGACGCCCGCCGAGTACGGGAGCCTCGTGGTGGAGGTCGTCGACGCATTCCTCGACGACGCGGCGACACTGACCCTCGACAATGTGGTCACCCGCGAGCTCATCAAACTCGTCGCGCACAAGTACACGGTGCAGATGCCGGTGGAGGGGTCCATCCCGGAGCTGGTCGGCGAGATCGGCGGACGCATCTACCGGCACCGGGCCAACGACGAGTACCGACTCGCCGACATCGCGGACCCCGCCGAATTCGACGCACTGATCACCGCGATCACCGACACCGGGCTCGTCCGGCGTGTGGCCACCCAGATCATCGAGAGTCCGGCCGCGATGGACGCCTGCGTGGAGCTCGTGACGCAGACCGTCGATGCCGCGATCGAGGAACGACGGGCGGGCGGCGAGACCGACGGGGTGCGTGCGGCGGTGATCCGTGCCGTCACCCGAGTGACCGCACCGGCGGTTCCGGTGCTCGAATCGGGCGTGGAGCGAGTGGCCCGGATCGGTGTGCGTCGTCTGGCGATGATGGCCGAACGCGATGGGGACGACGTGCTCGGTGCCGCGGCGCGGGATGTCTGGCGGCAGCGCTCGGATGAGGTGATCGGCCGTTTCCGTGATGTGCTCGAACCCGGCGATGTCGAGGATTTGGTGGTGGTGGCGTTCGAGTTCTGGAAGTCGTTCCGTGACACCGACTATTTCCGGTCCCTGCTCGACGAGGGCATCGATCACGTCTTCGACAAGTACGGCGAGGTAGCGCTCACCGACCTGCTGGCCGACCTGGGGATCGGTCGGGCAGATCTGATCGAGGAGGGACTGCGGTTCGGGCCGGTGGTTCTGGCCCGCCTGGACGAGCAGGACATGCTCGAACCGCTGCTGCGACGTCAGTTCGCGCCTTTCTACTCCTCTCCGGAGTTCCGGGCGGCGCTGGGTGGCGACGGTCTGTGAGACCTCGAGTCCCCGGTGCGGATCTCGAGTCTCTGGCGGGGACCCCGAGAACCCGACACACCTCGCCGGGCGCCGAGCCTGTCGGTGGTCTTCGGTAGGGTGCTGCGGGTGAGTTCGAGCGCACCAGCAGTACCCGGAGTGAAAACAGTCAACGCGCGTCTGGCCGAGGAGTTGGCGGTCGGCGAGAACCAGGTGGCCGCGGCCGTGCGGTTGCTCGATGACGGGTCGACCGTCCCGTTCATCGCGCGCTATCGCAAGGAGGTGACCGGAAGCCTCGATGACGCGCAGTTGCGCACCCTCGACGAGCGGCTGCGGTATCTCCGCGAACTCGACGAGCGCCGGGCGGCCGTTCTGTCGTCGATCGAGGAACAGGGCAAACTCACCGACGCGCTCCGCGCCGCCTTGGTGGCCGCCGACACCAAGTCCCGCGTCGAGGACATCTATCTTCCGTACAAACCCAAGCGGCGCACCAAGGCTCAGATCGCCCGCGAGGCGGGTCTGGAACCGCTGGCCGACCGGCTGCTCGCCGATCCCGCGCTCGTCCCGGACGAGGCTGCGACCGCCTTCCTCTCCGACGACGTCGCCGATGCTGCCGCCGCACTCGAGGGTGCTCGTCACATCCTGATCGAGCGCGCGTCCGAGGACGCAGAGTTGGTGGGCGCGGTGCGCGAGAAGTTCTGGGCCGACGGGGCGCTGCGGACCACCCCGCGATCCGATCAGGCCGCCACGTCGCCTGCGGGACAGAAGTTCCGAGACTACTTCGACTTCTCCGAGCCGCTGGACACGATGCCGTCGCACCGCGTGCTGGCGGTGCTGCGCGGTGAGAAGGAGGAGGTGCTCTCACTCGATTTCGACGGCGGCGAGGACGACGCCTATCAGGCGATGGTTGCCGCGACACTGGGTGTCGACACCTCCCACCCCGGACCGGGGACGCCGTGGCTGACGCAGACCGTGCGCTGGGCCTGGCGGACCAAACTGATGGTGTCCACCGCCGTCGACGCGCGGGTGCGTCTGCGGCAACGGGCCGAGGAGGCCGCGGTCGCGGTCTTCGCCACCAACCTCAAAGACCTGCTGCTGGCCGCGCCGGCCGGCGAGCGCGCCACCCTGGGCCTGGACCCGGGTTTCCGCACCGGAGTCAAGGTCGCCGTGGTCGATTCGACGGGGAAGGTCCTCGACACCTGCGCGATCTACCCGCATCAGCCGCAGAAGCAGTGGGATCAGGCCAAGGCGACGCTCGGGGCGCTCGTCGCGCGTCACGGTGTCGATCTGATCGCCATCGGCAACGGCACCGCGTCCCGCGAAACCGACGCTCTGGCAACCGAACTCATCGCCGACATCAAGCGCTCAGGCGCAGCTGCGCCCACCAGGGCGATGGTCAGTGAGGCCGGCGCATCGGTCTATTCGGCTTCGGAGTACGCCTCCCGCGAACTGCCGGCGCTCGACGTGTCACTCCGCGGTGCCGTCTCGATCGCCCGGCGACTGCAGGATCCCCTGGCCGAATTGGTCAAGATCGAGCCGAAGTCGATCGGCGTCGGCCAGTACCAGCACGACATCACCCCGGGCACCCTGGCCCGCAGCCTCGACGCAGTGGTCGAGGATGCGGTGAATGCCGTCGGTGTCGACCTCAACACCGCGTCGGTTCCGCTGCTGTCGCGGGTCTCGGGGGTGACCACCACTCTCGCCGAGGCCATCGTCGCCCACCGGGACAGCGTCGGCGCGTTCCGCAACCGCAAAGCCCTTCTGAACGTTCCGCGGTTGGGTCCCAAGGCATTCGAACAGTGCGCCGGGTTCCTGCGAATCCGCGGGGGAGACGACCCGCTGGACACCTCGGGTGTGCATCCCGAGGCATACCCGGTGGTGCGCCGCATCCTCGACCGCTCCGGGGTCACGCTGACCGAACTCATCGGGAACGAGCGGACGCTGCGTGGCCTGCGTCCGGTCGACTTCGCCGACGATCGCTTCGGCGTGCCGACGGTGACCGACATCCTCGCCGAACTCGAGAAGCCCGGTCGCGATCCGCGTCCCGCCTTCACCACCGCGACGTTCGCCGACGGCGTCGAGAAGGTCGCCGATCTCAAGCCCGGGATGGTGCTCGAGGGTGTCGTCACCAATGTCGCCGCCTTCGGTGCCTTCGTGGATGTGGGTGTGCATCAGGATGGGCTCGTGCACGTGTCCGCGATGGCCGACCGATTTGTCTCGGATCCGCATGAGGTGGTGAAGTCGGGCCAGGTGGTGCGCGTCAAGGTCGTCGACGTCGATGTCGAGCGGCAACGAATCGGGCTGAGTCTGCGACTCAACGACGATGCGCGTCCGTCTGGGGGTAAGGGCGAGGCGCGTCGCGGTGGTGCGCCGCAGTCCCGCGACAAGCAGTCCGGCAATCAGGCTGCCGGTGAGCGACAGCAGAATCGGCGCGATCAGCGAAACGGCAACGGGCGCGGCAAGTCCGGACGTGGGGGACAGGGCGGCAACGATCGTCGGCGCGAGTCCGCACCGAACGGTTCGATGGCACAGGCGTTGCGCGACGCCGGTTTCGGCCGTTGATCTGATGCCCGCCGAGCCGGTTGACGACGACCAGGTGATCGTCGTCAGTGCCGTGGTGCTCCGTGACGCCGCAGGCGCGTTGCTGACGGTGCGCAAGGCGGGCAGCACATTGTTCATGCTGCCCGGCGGCAAACCGGAACCAGGCGAAACGCCTCGGCAGACCGCCGTCCGCGAGTGCGGTGAGGAGATCGGGGTCTGGCTCGACGCCGAGGAACTCACCGCACTCGGCGAGTTCACCGCTGCCGCTGCCAACGAGGCAGGCTACGCGGTGCGCGCGAGTCTCTTCTCCCATCCGGCGATCCCGGACGCTGAGCCGGGTGCCGAGATCGCCGAAGTGCGTTGGCTGACCGTCGATCCCGTCGACCGCGAGACACCGCTCGCGCCGCTGCTGCGTGACCACGTCCTCCCGCTCCTCCGGTCGCGCTGACCCGCCGACGGGCGGGCAAGCCGGCCGACGATAGCCCGCGTTGGCGGTCGCCGGCCGGTCGGGCTTGCCGGCGCGATAGCGAGACCCACATCCAGCTGGTCGTGCCCCAATCCCGCTGGTCGAGCGCCCCCACTCCGGTCGGTCGTGTCCCAATCCGGTCGGTCGTGCCCCTAATTCGTTGGTCGAGCCGGGCGGAGCGCTAGCGGAGCCCGTGTCGAGACCACGCAAGCCGACGCGAAAACCCAACCACCCCAACCACACTGACCTATGCACATCCTGTGGATAGAAAACACTTGCGAGTCTTGTAAAAAGTGGCTATAATAGAACACATACGCCACAACGGCCTTCTCGGGGGAGGTGACATCAGCATGGCAGACACCACCGACACTCCCATGTCGCAACCACTGCAGCTGATGCACCAGATCAACGCGTTGCTCGACGAGTTGGCCCAGACTCCGATGACCGCCTGCTCGGACACCGAAGTCATCGAAGCAGCGAAACTGTCCGAACAGATCGCCATGCGCACCCACTTCCAAGGTGACCGGGCGATCCTGGAAATCTCTGATCGCAGTGTGCACCGCAAGGTCGGCAAAGTCAGCCTGTCGAACTTTCTGAACTTCGATCTGCGGATCGCGCAACCCACCATGCGCATCGCGCACATGAAAGCCACCGCCCGCTTCCACGGACTGACCGGACAACCCGAAGAACCGAAATACCCGACCCTGTCGACCGCGTATGAGCAGGGCTTGATCGGTCACACCCACCTGTCGGCGGCGTTGGAAGCCCTGGACAAGATCCCGGGCGCCGTCCCGCATGACAAGAAGGCCGCAGCCGAAGCCACTTTGGGTGAGAAAGCCACCGAACACATCCCCGCCGACATCACCAAGATGGGTGCCCGGATCTTGGCGCACCTCGACCCTGACGGGCAGTTGGTGGAGGAGAAGGAACGCCAACAGCGCCGTAATCTGTGGATCAACCAGTCCCGGGTCGATGGGATGGCGAAACTCAACGGGCACCTGCCGCCGGTGACCCGGGCTCTGTGGGACACCATGTTGGATGCGTGGGCCAAACCTGGAATGAATAATCTTCACGATCCGGAATCTCCGACCGGTGCTATTGGTGACGCCGACCCCGACCAACTCGCGGCCGCGGTCAAACGCGACGACCGCAGCCAAGCCCAACGCAATCTTGATGCGATGCACGTGTTGTTGGTGTCGGCGATGAAAGAAGGCGTCCTCGGCAAAACCCACCGAGGCCTGCCGGTCGCGTTGATCGCGAAAGCGTTCGTGACGGATCTACTGGCCGGCGCCGGATACGCCACCACCGCTTCAGGTTCGACCATTCCCATTCCGGATTTGCTCAGTGCGTTGGGAGACATCGAAGATCCCACCGATGTGCAGCAGTTCCTGGCGGTGTTCTCCGACGCCATCGACCTGCCCCTGTATCTCGGACGGTCCCGCCGCCTGGCGTCGACCGAGCAGCGGATCGCGTCGTTCTCCCGCACCGGTGGCGAAGTGTGCTCCTTCCCCGGCTGCGGGCAACCCGCCTCGCATTCGGAGATGCATCACGCCAAAGAGGACTGGGCCGATGGCGGGAAAACCGACATCTCCGATTTGGCGCCGGCGTGCGGGCCGCACAACCGGATGGTCGGCCCCAACCCCGGGCAGTACACCACCGGCATCTACGAAGACGGCCCGCTCGCCGGTCGGTGTTGGTGGCAACTCAACGCCGCACCTGGCATGCCGGAAAACCCGAAGATCGTCAACGACCGCCCCGATATCACCGCCCTCTACGAGCAGAAGCTCGACCAGATCCGCGATCAGATCCACCGTGACCACAGCAGCAGCGGCACCGATACCGACAGTGACACCGATACCGACAGTGGTGCCGGCGCAAGCGAACCCGCACACAGCGAGGTGAGTGACGCCGATGTGCTCGATGCCGACACCGCCGTTGCCGAAGCGGTGGATGTCGAAGTCGCTGACGTGGAGGGTGAGTCCGAGTCGGTCGACAACCACATCGACGAACCGGCCGCTCCCAACTCTGACAGCGATCACCAGGACGCGGCACCGACCGTCGAGGCCGAAACCCCTTCCGATCGTGGGGTTTCGAGGGACGATCAGGCTCCGGACGCCGACTCCTCGACCAACGACGACAGCATCGATATCGCAGACAGCGTCGACCAGGACGCCGATCACGAGTCCGGCGTCGCTGAGCAGCCTGACCCAGGTGTCGACGAACATGAGTCGGGCGCAGCTCAATCCGATCCCGTCGAGCCTCGACCGCCCGACCAGTGGGATGGGCCCGACGCCACGGGCGATGCGCAGCCCGACGAACCTGGTGTCACCGACACCGGGGACATCGACCTGGTCGTCTTCGACGGGGACGGTGTTCCGATCACCGGCGATCCTGCCGACCCTGCCACCGCTGCCGGGCTCGAACGTGCCTCACACACCCGCATCAGCCTCCGCGACAAGACCACCGAAGAACAAGCACGCGAACGTCGCATCCGTGATGGCGGATTCCGTATCAGCCGCGTCAACATCGAACGTGAGCTTGATGAGCTGGCCGCCATCGGCATGAATCCTCGTAACAGCCGGATCGAACGTGTCCTGGCCGCCCGGCTCCACTACCGGCTCGACACCTCCTGAACCAGCGCGCCCTCCGGTACTGGCCGGGCCGCACGGCCACAGAAATGTTGTGGCCGTGGGGAGTTCCAGCCTTGCCTTACGAGGCCTCGACACGACCTCCGTTTCGACGGGGCTCAACGCGGCGGCTGGCGCTCCGGTCGGCTCGACCACCGGAATGGGTCGGCTCGACCACCGGGACGGGACCTCGACCTCGACAAGCTCGGCCCGGCGGACAAGCTCGGCCCGGCGGACACGACTTCCGCCGGCGCTCCTGGGATAGCCTGAGTCGGTGCCAATCCTGAACAAGGACATGACGCTGTGCATCTCCCTGGCCGGGCGGCCGTCCAACATCGGCACCCGGTTCCACAACTACCTGTACGACGAGTTGGGGCTGAACTACATCTACAAGGCGTTCACCACCGACGACATCGCCGGCGCGATCACCGGGGTCCGCGCGTTGGGCATCCGCGGGTGTTCGGTGTCGATGCCGTTCAAAGAGGCCGTGATCCCGCTCGTCGACGACATCGCGGAATCGGCATCGGTCATCGAGTCGGTCAACACGATCGTCAACGACGGCGGGCGCCTGTCGGCGTCGAACACCGATGTGGAGGCGATTGCCGCGCTCATCGTGGACCACGAACTCGATTCCGACGCATCGGTTCTGGTTCAGGGTTCCGGTGGCATGGCCAAAGCAGTGACCGGAGCATTCCGCAACGCCGGATTCGCCGATGTCACCGTCGCCGCCCGCAACGAGGTCGCAGGCAGTGCCCTCGCGGACAAGTACGGCTACCGGTACATCCCGGCACCAGTCGCCGGACCCGACATCGTCGTCAACGTCACGCCACTGGGTATGCGGGGTGCCGACGCGGAGGTGCAAGCCTTCGACGGCGACGTCATCGAAGCCGCGCGGGTTGTCTTCGACGTGGTGGCCTTTCCGTCCGAGACTCCGCTGATCGCCGCCGCACGCGCAGCCGGCAAGGCAGTGATCACCGGTGCCGAGGTGATCGCGCTGCAGGCCGCGGCCCAATTCGAGAAGTACACCGGGGTCGCGTTGACGGCCGAACAGGTGGCCCGGGCGTCGGAGTTCTCGCGGGCCGAGTGAGCAGCACCGTCACAGCTGGTTCCAAGCTGAGACACAATCGTGACCGCGTCGACCGGGGCTGGTGTTCTCCATCTGATCTGATGTCACACCAGTAACATCAATCACTTCCGTCACGGCCTACCGCTGTGTCGGGGCTGGGAGACGACACCGGATGACTCGACGGCGGATCAGGCCCACTCGGGTGATGGCGTGTGCGCTGACCGTGTCCGCCACGATGGTCGGCGCGTCACTGCTGGGCACCGGGACCGCCGCTGCATCCCCGTGTGGCAACGCGTCCTCCGGGTCGAGTGGATCCAGTGGATCGTTGGACCTGGGTTCACTGGGGGGCCTGGGGTCGGGGAGTTCGTCGAATCCCAGCACCGGTCCGCAGGGTGCGTTGCCGATATATGCCACAAATGTCTCACGCACCGTTGCCTGGGTCACCGGCCCCCGCAGTCCGAACCTGACATTCAGCCGCTTCACGATTTCGGGCACCGATCTCGGGGTCAGCTGGGACAACGGCTACGGACAGACCCTGATGGCCTTCGGCGACACGTTCGGCGACTGCTCGGTCAGCGGTCAGCAGTGGCGGCACAATGTGTTGCTGCGCACCGACGACAAGAACCTGACGGACGGGATCACTGTGCCCGACGCGGACCCGACTTCCACGACGTCGGGCAGTGTGGTGACCGCCGACCGGCCGACCTACGCCCAGCAGCTGATCTCGGCAGTCGGCTTCCAGGGCGTCGAGGTGACCACGATCCCCACCGCGGCCATCTCGCTGCCGAGACCCGATGGCCCCGGTTTCCGGCAGTACATGAACTACATGTCGGTGCGGTCGTGGGGCTCGGCCGGGAATTGGGTGACCAACTTCTCGGCGATCGCCTACTCCGATGACAACGGTCAGACGTGGACCACCGACACGGACACCATCCTGATCAACGCGCCGGTCGACTTCGAGTTGCCTGAAGGCTGGCGGCCACTGGATACCAACAACGGCAAGTTCCAGCAGAACGCATACTTCCGCGGCCATGGAGCCGACAGCGAATGGGTGTACCAATTGGGCACGCCGAACGGCCGTTTCGGCGCCGCGTTCCTGGCACGGTTCCATCCCGACGACATTCTCGACCTGGACAAGTATCAGTACTGGACGGGCACTGGCGACGTATGGGTGGACACGATCCGCGAGATCCCCGAAGGCACGTCGCAGATCGTGCCGCCGCCGGTCACCGAGGTCTCGGTGTCGTGGAGTCCCTACCTGAACAAATACATCATGCTCGACGGGGACAACGGCATTCGGATTCGCACCGCCGACAAGCCCGAAGGGCCATGGAGTTCGGCCTTCACCCTGGTGGAGCCGGGCGCGGTGGTGCTGTATGGGCCGATGATGCTGCCCCAATCGCCGGCCTTGAAGGGTACGGGAAAAGAACTGTACTTCAACGCATCCCGGTGGAGCGACTACAACGTCATGCTGGTCCAGAGCGATCTGTCGAAGGTGCCGAAATAGCGCCGTCAGTCGAATAGCCGCCGGAACAGGTTGGTTTCGGCGAGGTCGACGAGTTCGTCGCCCCGGCCGGACAGCACGGTACGGATGGCATACAGAGTGAATCCCTTCGCCTGGGCCGCGGTGACCGTCGGCGGAATCGACAGTTCCTGACGCGCGGTGGCCACGTTCAGTACGGCCGGTCCGTCGTGGGCGAGGAACTCCTCGACGGCGGCCTCGAGATCGCCGGGTTGCTCGACCCGTCGTCCGAAGATTCCCATCGATGTCGCCATCGCAGCGAAATCCGGGTTCTCCAAATCGGTTCCGTAGTTGACGAATCCGGCGGCCTTCATCTCGACCTCGACGAAGTTCAGTGACGAGTTGTCGAAGACGACGACCTTGACCGGCAACCGGTTCTGGGTCAGGGTGATCAACTCGCCCAAGAGCATGGTCAGGCCGCCGTCGCCGGCGAGCGCGATCACCTGCCGCCCCGGGAACGCGGCCTGGGCACCGATGGCCTGCGAGAGGGCGTTGGCCATCGAACCGTGCGTGAACGAACCGATCAGCCGACGCGAACCGTTCATCTGCAGGTAGCGCGCCGCCCAGACCACCGGTGACCCGACGTCGGGGATGAACACCGCATCGTTCGCCGCGTGGCGGCTGAGCAACGTGGTCAGGTACTGCGGGTGGATCGGTGTCTTGCCATCATCGACGGCCAGGTCATCCAGTGCTGCACGGGTTTTGCGGTAGTGATCGCGTGCCGCCTGCAGGTGGTCGGACGATCGGGCGCCGCTCAACAGGGCAGTCAACGCGGGCAGTGTGTCGGCGACGGTGCCGACGAGAGGGACGTCGACGGGGGTCCGTCGGCCGATCTTCTCACCCCGCACATCGAGCTGGATGATGGTGGCCTCGGACGGATAGAACTGCTGATAGGGGAAGTCGGTGCCCAGCATCACCAGGGTGTCGCATCGCTCGATCGCACGGTACCCCGAGGAGAAGCCGAGCAACCCGGTCATCCCGACGTCGAAGGGATTGTCGTACTCGACGAACTCCTTGCCGCGCAACGCATGCACGATCGGCGCCTGCAGGGTCCGGGCAAAATCCAGCAGAGCGGTGTGGGCCCCCGCCACCCCGGCGCCGGCGAGGATCGTCACCCGCTCGGATTGATCGAGAAGTCCTGCGACCCTGCGTAGTTCGTTCTCGGGTGGGGTGACAACGGTGGGAATGGCGCGGATCGGGGAACCGGACCGGCGTCCTGACGACTTGGCCAGAAAGATCTCGCCTGGCACGATCAGCACGGCGACACCGCGGGTCTCGACGGCGGTGCGCAACGCGATGTCGAGCAGTCGAGGCATCTGCTCGGGCGTCGACACCATCTCACAGAACGAACTGCATTCGGCGAACAGTCGCTCCGGGTGGGTTTCCTGGAAGTAGCCGCTGCCGATCTCCGGTGCCGGGATGTGCGCGGCGATCGCGAGCACCGGTACTCGCGACCGGTGCGCGTCGTAGAGTCCGTTGATCAGGTGGAGATTGCCCGGCCCGCAACTGCCGGCGCAGACCGCGAGCTCACCGGTGAGCGCGGCATCGGCGGAGGCCGCGAAAGCGGCCGCCCCCTCGTGGCGGACGTGGACCCAGTCGATCGAGCCGTCACGGCGCAGCGCGTCGGTGAAACCGTTGAGCGAGTCGCCGGGGATTCCGTAGACCCGAGTCACCCCGGAGCCCTTGATGGTCTCGACCAGATTGTCAGCGACGGTGGACGCCATCGAATTCCTCTCAGGAGAGCGGATAACGGAGCGCGGCAACGGCGACGCCGTTCCACAGGGAGTTCGTGATCTCCGCGTCGCGCACGGCGACGACCTCACCTCCGCGATCGAGGACGGTGATCACGATGGAGGACAGCACGTCGTATCCGTTCTCCGCACGCGTGAGGGCGCCGGTGGTGGGATCGACGGAGCCGAGCACGTCGACGGTGAAGTCGTAGACGAGGGTGGCCACGGCGCCGTTCGACGCGGCCCGGCTGATGTCGTCGAGGTCGGTGGCCACCAGACCAGCCGACGTGCCGTCCGAGATCCGTTCGAGCAGTGCATTGTTCGTGGCCGCGTTGAGATCGGGTAGCTGTGCGCGGATCGCCGTGTCGACCTGATCGGCGCGGAGTTCGTCGGGTGCACCGGGAACGGCGATCACATTCCGCGCGCTCTCGGCGTTGCGATACAGATCGAGCAACGGGTCGGTCGCGAAGAGGAACAGCGGCTGGGTGCGTCCGGGATCCCGCTGGGCGAGTTCGGTTTTCACGGCGTCGGCGACCCGCCGCGCATACTGATCGAGTAACACCTTCTTGCCCTCGTCGCCGACCAGGCGACGCACGTGTCCACGGTCGCGAATCGTGGCGCGATGAGTGGCGTCGGCGGCGTCGGTACCGTAGTCGCCGGTCAGTTCCATTTCGGTGGCGACCGTGGTGGCGGTGGCCTCCCACAGGTTCCACCCGTTGGCCGAGAGGGTCAGCGCGTAAGCCGACTGCGGCGACACCACCGCGCGGACCAGTTGACCGAGGTCGAAGCGGGAGCCCACCTGCATCTGGTTCTCGAGATGATTGGGCAGGACGAACAACTCCCAGGTGTCGGGTGTGAGGAAGATCGCCACCGACCGGGAAAGTCGCGACCACGCCTCATCGGTACGCACCTTCTCCCACTGGTCACGCAGGGATTCCTCGGCGGCATGGCGAATTCCGTCGTCGCGCAGTGTCCGGACCGCGCGATCGAACGCACTTTTCGCCGTCAGATAGCTGCCGTCACGACCGTCGGGCGCCGGGGATGTCTCCGCGTAGATGGTGATCGCATGGTCTCGGTCCGTGCCGAGTTCGCGCAGCGTCGCGAGGGTGGGGAGTTCGTATCGGGCCATGTCGTGTCCGTCCTTCGTCGGTCGTCCGTGTGTGGCGTGCTTCCCACTGTAGACATCCGCCGTGGGCCGATGTGTCCGATTTCAGCGGGGCACCGCCGAGGGACCGAGGACCGAGGCTCCCAATTCGCCTACTCGCCTGCGTAATTCGCGATCCGCGGTGACAACGGTGACGGCCGCGTCGGGATTGCCACGCACCACGTCGACGATGGCGTCGTCACCGGATCCCGACGCATCGATCACCTCCACGCCCTCGGTCGGGTGGACGCCTCGTGCGCGGCCCTCGGCCACCAGCACGACGTGGAGTGGGCCCGCCAGTCCTGCGAGTCCGGTCACGGCCACCGGTTCCAGCGCGTCGCGCAGACGCTCGGTGGCACCGCGCCGATCCCGCCACCAGCCGTCGGGCACCGACCCCACCACATTGGCGGCGTCCACGACGAGCACCCGGCGAGCGGCATTTGGGTCGGCGACCATGCTGTCATCCAAGCACCCGGCTACCGTCGGTGTGTGGGCTACACCAGATCCGAATTGCTCGCCTACCGCGGTGTCGAGATCGACGACCTGATCGGCCCGGGCTGCCGGTTGCTGTTCGTCGGGATCAACCCCGGGCTCTGGAGTGCGGCGACCGGTGCGCATTTCGCGCGGCCCGGTAACCGCTTCTTCCCGGCACTGGCCCGGGCGGGGATCGTCGACCACGTCATCGACGCGTCCGACGGTATGAGCCCCGACGACGCGGCGCAGCTGCTCGGCCGCGGTATCGGTATCACGAACGTCGTGGCGCGGGCGACCGCCACCGCCGCGGAGTTGACGCGCGCCGAACTCCGCAGCGGCGGTGCGGCGCTGCGGGATCGGGTGCGTCGCATCCGGCCCCGGGTGGTGGCCGTCGCCGGCATCACCGCATACCGCGACGCCTTCGGTGACCGACATGCGCGGCTCGGCAGACAACCGTCGGACTGGGACGGAGCTGCGGTCTGGGTGGTTCCCAATCCGAGCGGACTCAACGCCCACGAAACCGTCGACTCGCTCGCGCGGGCGTATCGGGAGGTCGCCGTCGAGGCCGGAATCCTCGAGCGCTCGCCCGACTGAACCGCACGTAGCGGCATTCGGCGGGTCACTCGACGTCGTCGGAGCGGATCACCCGGATGCGCGCCGACAGCAACTGGACGTCGGGTCGCGCGGCCGCATAACGCTCCACCGCCGCGAGGACTTCCACCGCGTGTGCGTGGTCGCCGGACACCACCGACACGCCGATCACGGTGCGGCGATGGACATCTCGATGATCCACCTCGGCGACCGACACCGAGAAGCGCTGCCGGATCTCGGCGATGATGGGTCGGATCACCGACCGTTTGTGCTTGAGAGAGCCGACGTCGCCGAGGAGATAGTCGAACTCCGCGAACCCGATCCACATTCTCGGCTCAGACATCGCCCATCAGAGTCGAGACATGGTTGGGCACGTACTTCGACAGCGATCGCGGTGGCCGGTGATAATTGCCGGTCTCGATCGGTTTCTTGGGTAGCGACACCTTGGGCAGCGGAACCTCGTGATAGTCGATGGTCGAGAGCAGATGCGACATCATGTTCAGCCGTGCGTGTTTCTTGACGTCGGACTCGACCACGTACCAGGGGCTCATCGAGGTGTCGGTGTGGACCATCATCTCGTCCTTGGCCCGCGAGTAGTCCTCCCACCGGTAGACCGATTCGAGATCCATCGGACTCAGCTTCCACTGCCGTACCGGGTCGTTCATCCGGCCGCGGAATCGACGCAACTGCTCCTCGTCGGATACCGAGAACCAGTACTTGCGCAACAGGATTCCGTCGTCGATCAGCATCTGCTCGAAGATCGGGGTCTGGCGCAGGAACCGGGTGTGCTCCTCCGGGGTGCAGAACCCCATCACCTTCTCGACGCCGGCGCGGTTGTACCAGGACCGATCGAACAGGACGATCTCACCGGGGGCCGGGAGGTGGGCCACGTATCGCTGGTAGTACCACTGTCCCCGTTCCCGATCGGTGGGCGCGGGCAGCGCCGCCACCCGCGCCACGCGGGGACTCAGATACTCGGTGATGCGCTTGATGGTGCCACCCTTACCCGCCGCGTCGCGGCCCTCGAAGATGACCACCACGCGCGAGCCGGACTCGCGGACCCACTCCTGGAGCTTCACCAACTCGGTCTGCAGGCGGAACAACTCGGCCTCATAGACCTTGTTGGAGATCTTCGTCTTGTCCGACTTCTCCTTCTTTGCCATGGGGGACAGGATAAGCCGCGCGCGGGTTCTGTGGGTGCGGGACGGCGCGACGTGCCCGTCACACTCGGACGGGTGTGGCCACGGCTACGACGACAGCGCGGCCACCGCGTCGAGCTCGGACTGCAACTCGGCCACCGAGGCGTCGATCCGGGCACGAGAGAAGTCGTTGATCTCCAACCCTTCCACCACTTCCCACCGACCGTCGACCGCCCGCACCGGAACCGAACTCACGATGCCCTCCGGGATGCCGTAGGCGCCCGTGGACGGCAGCGCGGCCGATGTCCAGTCGCCGTCCGGTGTTCCCAGGACCCAGTCGTGGACGTGATCGATGGTGGCGTTGGCGGCCGAGGCCGCCGACGACGCACCCCGCGCCTCGATGATGGCGGTACCGCGTTTGGCGACGGTCGGGATGAACTCGTCGACCAGCCACCGTTCGTCCTCGGCGACCTGTGCACCCGACACGTCACCCACCTGGGCATGGAAGATGTCGGGGTACTGGGTGGCGGAGTGATTGCCCCAGATCGAGACCCGGCTGATCTCACGCACCGGGGCACCGGTGTGCCGCGCGAGTTGGGCGATGGCACGGTTGTGGTCCAGTCGGGTCAGGGCGGTGAACCGTTCGGCGGGGACATCCGGGGCGTGCGCCGCGGCGACGGCGGCGTTGGTGTTGGCCGGATTTCCGACGACGATGATGCGGATGTCTTGTGCTGCAACCTCATTGATCACCTTGCCCTGCTCGGCGAAGATCGCCGAGTTCGCGGCCAGGAGATCGGCTCGCTCCATGCCCTTCGAGCGTGGCTTGGCGCCGATGAGCAGCCCGAACTGTGCGCCGTCGAAGGCCGATCGCGCGTCGTCGAAGATGTCGACCGACTGCAACAACGGGAAGGCGCCGTCCTCGAGTTCCATCGCGGTGCCCTCGGCGGCGGTGACGGCCTGCGGGAGTTCGAGCAGACGCAGCCGGACGGGGCGGTCGTGTCCGAGCATCGCTCCGGCGGCGATCCGGAACAGCGACGCGTAGCCGATGCTGCCGGCCGCGCCGGTGACGGTGACGACGGCGGGGGAGAGTTCAGCCATGATGAAGTCCTTCTCTGGTGGAAAGTGATGGCCAGCGGGTTGTCGGTGGTTCGGTCGGGTCGGCGTGTGGGTCGGTTCAGGCGCGTGGTGTCAGGTGGGTGGTGTCAGTTGGGTGTTGTCTCGGTGAGGACCACGGTGGAGTCGGGGCCGGACAGCGTCAGGGTGGTCTCGTCACGCCGCCAGGTCAGCGGGCCGCGGGCGAAGTCCGAGAGCCAGGCGTCGGCGCCGTCTCGGGGTGGCGGGCAGGCCATCATCGTCGACGCGAGTTGACCGATGGTCACCGAATCCGGGCCGAAGTCGACGGCACCGATGTGTCGGTTGCATCCGGCGCCGAGCGCGATCCGGCCGGTGTCGGGGAACGCGACGGTCAACGGACCGCCGCCGGGAATCGGTCTCCCGGTCACCGACACCGAGCTGTAGGACGAGCCGGCGGGCGGGGGTGTCGGTGCCGCCGGTTCCTCGCCGGCATCCGGTCCCACGGCGATGGCGATCGACAC
Organism: Gordonia oleivorans; assembly: GCF_040044975.1. Lineage (NCBI taxonomy): Bacteria > Bacillati > Actinomycetota > Actinomycetes > Mycobacteriales > Gordoniaceae > Gordonia > Gordonia oleivorans. The sequence continues at coordinate 70,430 of NZ_JBDZDI010000012.1, read as the reverse complement.
CGCGGCCACCGTGATAGCGAGAATCGCCGCCATCGTCAGCGTCGCGCCGACCACTCGCGAACCATGCGTGGGGTTTCGCTGCGACGTGTCCGAATTTAGGGTGGGTGGAGTCCGATCGATGGGCGCGTTCGGGTCCTCGGTGCTCACGGGACACACGGTAGTCCAGTGACGGCGGTCGAACACGGTGGGAGGTGGCGAGGATGGTGTCGGTGACCGCTCGAACCGAGTACGTCCGCGGGGTGCATCAGGTCTGCTCCTATGGTGCCGCGGCCTCGCTCGTCGCGGGTCTGGTGGCGTTGGTGATGATGCCCGCTCTCGGTGCGTCGGGCCTCGTGACCGCGGGGGTGACCGCGGGCCTGGTGGTGGTGTCGCTGGCCGCGACCGCGCTGAGCCGGATGCTGCCCCGCGGCGCGGTGCTGCTCAGCGTCGACGGTGACAGCGTGTACTTCGGAACCGAGGAGCACGGTGTCACCAGCCGTGGACTGTCGCAGCTGGTGTCGGCGACGCTCGGGCCGGTGGCCACTCGCACCGAGATCGGCGGCCGCAACCTGCTGATCGGTGGAATGCGTTACCTGACAATGATCTTCACTACCGGCATCGACGCCGACGGGGATGGCCACGAGGATATCGAGCGGTGGAGTGTGGTGGTCGCCGACAGTGACCCGGCGGCCGCCCGCGCCGTCGAACGTCTCCGGGTGGCGGCGCCCGGAACCCCGTCGCGGATGGCCGACGGGGGCCTCACGCCGGCCGAATCGGCCTCGCCGGTGAGCCCGTCGGATTCCGAGGTGATCTCCGGGCCACGGATCGTCGACGCCGGGAGCGAGGACGCGGCCCGGCGACTGTGGGAGGAGACCACCCGGCGACACGACGACGTGCTCCGTGCCTACGGGAACTACGAGACCGACCCCGCGATGATGCTCGCCTATCCCGCCGTCACCGACGTCACCCTGGATCAGGTGCAGAACTTCCAACTCGCGCTGGAGAACGCGGATGCGCTGCGCACCGAACGGTATCCGGGGTCACGCGACCGCGCGGGTGCCTACCAGCGGGCGGTGGAAAGCCTGCGTCGCGCCTGGGTCACCTGTGAACGCGACGGCCGGCGCATCGGGACGAGGTATCTGCGGGCCGCCGACCAGGACGACATGACCACCGCGCTGCGCCTGTACCGGCACGCCCGGGGCGAGAACACCGAGGACGCGCAGGATGCCTACACCCGCGTCCGCACCATCGTCGGTGACCTGATCGATCGTGGGAGCCTGCACCCGCCGCAGGCCGCCGTCGCCGAACTCGATGCCACCGCGGGGGTGACGGCGACGGCGCCGCCGGCGTCGCACGGTCAGTGATACCCGGCGCGGAGGAACTCGCCGCGCAGGGTGTAGGTGCCCTCGGATCCGTCGGAATCGCCCATCGCGACCAGGATCACCGGCACCCCGTCGGAGCGGAAGTCGGTGGTGGCCTGGATGTCGAGGGCGTTGCGGTCGACCGGTTCGACCCGGCCGCGGACCATGGCCTGGCGCCGCACGGAGTCGAAGGTCGCCGCGGTCACGTCGTCCATCGCGAACCCCGGAGGCCGGTAATCCGAAGGGCGCGTGGTCAATTCGGGGAATCGCCCGGGTACCGCCGACACCTGCCCGTCGGTGGTGCCGGTGGCGAACTCGGCCAGCGCGCCGCCGCTGTTCTGAATCTGCCCGGCGTACATGATCGGCGTGTTGTCGGCGATGCCGCGGATCTCCCACCTCGTGAACACCGGCCCATCGGTCGGGATCCCGGCATCGGCGAGGGCGGCACGCAACACCGAAAACGCGTGGGTGAAGTCGCCCGGCTCGAAATACGACGCGACGTTGCCCTGCGGCGTGGCCTCGATGACGTGGTCATCGGTGATCTGCTCGGGATTCTCGAAGGTACCGGTGAGCAGCACGCCGTCGTCGGGTCTCGGTCGGGCCACCCGCAGATCGGAGAAGTCCACCGAGCCGGCGAACGCCTCGGTGCGACGCTCCATCTCGTCGGCGATCGCGGTCATGTTCGTCGCGGCGACCTCGGTCGCGTCGAAGGTGCTGCCGCTGCGCAGGGTCGTGGTCGAACGGCTCTGCCGCACCGTGTCGCCGTCGACCCACAATCCGACGGATTCACCGGTGCCCGGGTCGTAGATCTCGGCCCGATCCGAGCCGTCGGCGAAGGTCAGCGACAAGATGTTGGTCGACGCCGCCGGTCCGGACGCGGCGACGGCCGACAGCAAGCGGTCGCGGCGCTGATCCAGGGTCGTCTCGTCGCCGAGGCGCAACAGCGATCCCGGTGATCCGATCGGGGCGTCGACATCCCAGACCGCGGTCGGGATGCCGAACAGCACCGCGGCGCCGATGGTCGCGGCCACCGCCGGGTAGAGGAGGGCGCGGGTGCCGGGTGACGACGCGAAGCCCGGGGTCGCACCGCTGCGGTTCGGCAACTGCTCGGGTGGCAGCGTCGTCGTCGGGTCGGCGGCGACCGCGTCGAAATGCGCGCGCGACATCGCCGAGATCCAGCGGGCGTCGTATGCGGTGTCGTGGCGCGGCGTGATGTGTGCGGTCACCAGCGTGGGCTGGTCGTCGCCGGCGGCGAGGGTGCTGCGGGTCAGTGCCGAGACCTCGATGGGTACGGCGTCCTTGGTGACGCCTCGTCGGAACAGTGGCAGTTCGGATGTCCGGGTGGCGCGCGGGATGAGGGCCACCCCGGCGATCACGAGGGGAACGCCGACGACGAGAGCGGCCCACCACGGGTTGAACGCACCCAGACCGATGCCCATGGCGAGGATCGCACCGGCGACCGCCGATCGGATGACACGCACCGTGATCCGGTTCATCGCAGTCCTCGCAGGTCGCGGCGTGGCGGTCGAGAAGGGTCCCGGACGGATACCGGTGTCGAAGATGATACGGCGCCTCTCGCCGCCGTAGGGGTGCCGCGTACCGTGGACGGCGATTCTTTCTCGAGATCAAGTGGCAGGAGAGATGCTCGGTGGGAAAGCTGACCAACAGCATGTGGCGTTTGCTGGGAGCCCAGAGTTCACGCAATCAGTCCAAGTCGCTCGGCCTGCTCAAGGATGCCGATGCCCACACCGAGTGGGCCGCCGAACTCGACAGTGCCGACTTCCGGTCCGAGGGTGAGAAACTCGACATCGGGTCCGACGCCGGCGACCGGGCCAAGTTCCTCGCACTGGCGCGCGAGGCCGCCGACCGAACCCTCGACATGCGTCCCTTCGACGTGCAGCTGCAGGGCGCCCTGCGACTCCTCGAGGGTGACGTCATCGAGATGGCCACCGGTGAGGGCAAGACCCTTGCGGGTGCGATCGCGGCCGTGGGCTACGTGCTCGAGGGGCATCGCGTCCACGTCATCTCCGTGAACGACTATCTCGCCACCCGCGACGCCGAGTGGATGGGTCCGCTGTTCGACGCATTCGGCATCGTGGTGAACGCGGTGTCGGAGAACTCGTCCCGGGACGAGCGCAAGCGCGCCTATGACGGCGACGTCGTCTACGGCTCGGTCAACGAGATCGGCTTCGACGTGCTGCGTGATCAGCTCGTCGTGTCCGCCGATCAGCTGGTGTCGCCGATCCCCGACGTCGCGATCATCGACGAGGCCGACTCGGTGCTCGTCGACGAGGCGCTGATCCCGCTCGTGCTGGCCGGCTCCACCGACGTCGAGGTCCCCGACGCCGCCATCCACGACGTGGTGGCACGCATGAAGAACAAGCACTACGAGGTCGACGTCGATGGCCGCAATGTGTCGCTGACCGACGAGGGGGCGGCCTTCGTCGAGGAGGAACTCGGCGGGATCAATCTCTACGACGAGGAACACGTCGGCACCACCCTCGTCCACGTCAATGTCGCGATGCATGCGCATTACCTGCTCGAGCGCGACGTCCACTACATCGTGCGCGACGGCGGCGTCCACCTGATCAACGCCTCCCGCGGCCGGGTCGCCCAGTTGCAGCGGTGGCCCGACGGCATGCAGGCCGCGGTGGAGGTCAAAGAAGGTCTGGCACAGACCGATTCCGGTGAGGTCATCGACACCATCACGGTGCAGGCACTCATCGGGCGCTACCCGAAGGTCTGCGGCATGACCGGTACCGCCATCGCCGCGGGCGAGCAGTTCCGGCAGTTCTACGATCTGCGCGTCTCCCAGATCCCGCCCAACACCCCCAACGTCCGCGAGGATCTGCCCGACCGCGTCTACGACACCAAGGCCAACAAGGTCGAGGCCGTCGTCGCCTACGTCAAGGAGATCCACGAGACCGGGCAGCCGGTGCTCATCGGCACCCACGACGTCGCCGAGTCCGAGGAACTCGCCTACTTCCTCGACAAGGCCGGGGTGTCGTGCGTGGTCCTCAACGCGAAGAACGACGCGGAGGAGGCCAAGATCATCGCCGAGGCCGGCGCCCGCGATGCGGTGACCGTGTCGACGCAGATGGCCGGCCGCGGCACCGACATCCGGCTCGGCGGTTCCAGCGACGACGAGGATGCACGCGAGGAGATCGTCGAACTGGGCGGCCTGTGCGTGGTGGGTACCGGACGCCACGACACCGAACGGCTCGACAACCAGTTGCGTGGGCGCGCGGGACGGCAGGGTGACCCGGGGACCTCGGTGTTCTTCAGCAGCCTCGAGGATCCCGTCGTCACCCGCAATCTGTCCTTCAAACGGGATCCGGTGTCACAGTCCGAGGACGGCTTCATGGGGGCCAAGGGCATCGACCTGATCGAACAGGCGCAACGCGTCGCCGAGGGCGTGATGCTCGAACTGCATGCCAACACGTGGCGCTACAACAAGCTGGTCAACCAGCAGCGCGAGATCGTGGTGAAGCGGCGCATGGAGATCCTGACCACCGATACCGCGGTGAAGGAACTGCGAGATCTCGAACCCGAGCGATATGCGGTCCTGACCGGTACCGCCGAGAAGAAGACCGGGGACGAGAAGAAGACCGCGGACGAGAAGAAGACCGCGGACGAGAAGAAGACCGCGGACGAGAAGAAGACCGCGGACGAGAACAAGGCCGGGGACGAGAAGACCGCGGACGGGTCGACCGGCGACACGGCGATCGCGGAGGACACCGCGACCGACGAGTCGGCCCCTGACACTTCGGCCGACGAGTCGGCCTCTGACACCGAGGCCATCGAGGGCACCGACTGGGCCCCGGTCGAACCGATCGACGAGAAGGTCCTCGAACAGGCCGCGCGCGAGATCATGCTCTATCACCTCGACCGTGAGTGGGCCGATCATCTGGCCTTCGTCTCCGACGTGCGGGCGAGTATCCACCTGCGGGCCATCGGCCGGGAGAGCCCGCTCGACGAATTCCACCGGCTCATCCTCGAAGAGTTCGGGGAACTGCCGGAGCGTGCGATCGAGAAGTCCCGCACCACCTTCCGCGATGCCGTCATCACCGCCGACGGCGTCGACCTCGGCGCCTCCGATCTGCATCGGTCGACGATGACGTGGACCTACATGGTGCACGACAACCTCTTCGCCTCCGGTGGTGCCAAGACGCTGCAGGGAATCATCGGCATCTTCCGGTGACCTCCAGGGGAGTGCGCGACGATTCGGCACCGGCCACCGACGCCGGGTTCTTCACCGTCCCCAATGCGCTCAGCGTGCTCCGGCTCGCGCTGATCCCGGTGTTCGTGTGGGTGTTGCTGGTGGTCAAGGCAGAGGGCTGGGCCTTCGTGATCCTGATGGTCTCCGGTTTCTCCGACTGGCTCGACGGGAAACTGGCCCGACTGCTCGGACAGTCGTCGCGGATCGGGGAGTTGCTGGACCCGGCCGCCGACCGTCTGTACGTGGTCGTGATCCCGATCTGCTTCGGGCTGCGGGACTTCGTGCCGTGGTGGCTGATCGGCGTGATCATCGCGCGTGATGTGCTGTTGTTCGCGACCGCGCCGCTGCTCCGATCACGGGGACTGGTGGCGCTCCCTGTCCTCTACGTGGGCAAGGCGGCCACCTTCGCGTTGATGAGTGCGTTCCCGTGGTTGCTTGCCGGACAACTGGATTCGGTGATCGGCACCATCTGCTACCCGATCGGCTGGGCCTTTCTGATCTGGGGCGTCGGAATGTATGTGTGGTCCTTCGTCCTGTACTGGGTGCAGACCATCATGGTGATGCGGACGATGCCGTCCCTGCGCCACGTGCATCCCGATGCGACGGGCTAGAGTCTCGACTGACCTGAAGTTCCCGACTGACCTGAAGTTCCCGACTGACACGAAAGGGGCACCGGTGACCGATACCAATGTGCCGGCCGAGTTGACCTACACCCCCGAACACGAATGGGTGCGCAAGGTGGCACCGACGACGGTGCGCATCGGCATCACCGACTACGCCCAGGACGCGCTCGGCGACGTGGTGTTCGTGCAGCTGCCCGAGGTGGGTTCGGAGGTCGAGAACGGGGAGTCGTTCGCCGAGGTCGAGTCGACGAAGAGTGTCTCGGATATCTTCGGTCCGCTCAACGGGACGATCGCCGCGGTCAACGAGGAACTCGAGTCGACCCCCGATCTGGTGAATTCCGAGCCGTACGATTCGGGGTGGCTCGTCGAGATCTCGGTCGATGATGCTGGGGCGCTCGATGCCCAACTCGCCGATCTCCTCGACGCCGACGGATATCGGCAGGTCATCGAGGGCTGATCGGTTCCGGGTGGGCCGCATGCGCGGAGAAGGGAACGGGAAACGGCCCCCAACCCGCGTATCGGCCCTGCCCGGGCGGCTATGATCAACCGGTGTCCTTCTCGGGCGGTTGGGGTCGATTGGCCCCGTGCGGCCGAGGCCTGTGAATACGTTGGGTTCGACTACTTGGGTTCGACTACGTTGGGTTTCGACCGGCGACGCCGAGATCGGTGAGAAGTCGCACGGTTTCCGGGGGCCGGGTGATCCGGTGATCGGTGACCGAGCGCGCCGAGGGCGTCGTGATCGACAGGTGACAGCATTGCGGACGACGAAGGAGAGATAGTGAGCGATAACGACAACGGCTTCGAGGCGCCCGTGGAGACCACATCGGTCTTCCGCGAGGAGTTCATCAACGAACTCGACGCGGCCGCAACCTCGAGTGAGCCCGCCGACACCGGGGTGGAGCGTCTGCAGCCCGGCACGGCGCTGCTTGTCGTCAAGCGCGGACCCAACGCGGGCTCGCGGTTCCTGCTCGACCAGCCGACCACGTCCGCGGGCCGGCATCCCGACAGTGACATCTTCCTCGATGATGTGACCGTCAGTCGTCGGCACGCCGAATTCCGGCGCGGCGACGGGGAATTCCAGGTTGTCGACGTGGGCAGCCTCAACGGCACCTACGTGAACCGGGAACCGGTCGACACCGCGACGTTGAGCAACGGTGACGAGGTCCAGATCGGCAAGTTCCGGCTGGTGTTCCTCAGCGGCCCGCGCGAGGGATCGGCTTCCTAGGCACGTGCCGGCATCCTCTGCGGGACAGCGCGGCGACGGACCGATGTCGATCGGCACGGTCCTGGCGTTGCTGCGCGAGGACTTCCCCGACGTCACGATCTCCAAGATCCGATTCCTGGAATCGGAAGGGTTGATCAGCCCGGAGCGTGCACCGTCGGGGTATCGGCGATTCACCGCCTCCGACTGTGAACGACTGCGATTCGTGCTGACCGCGCAACGTGATCGGTACCTGCCGCTCAAGGTCATCAAGGAACAACTCGAGGCGATCGACAACGGTGATGGTGGGGGTGGCGGTCCCCGGTTGTTGTCGTCCGCGCGGTCGTCGGTCGCGCCGGCCACCGACTTCGGCGCTCGGGGCGGCCGGGTCTCCCGTGAGGTGCTGATCGAACGGACCGGCGTCGACGCCGCGTTCGTCACCGAACTGCAGCGCAACGGTCTGCTCACCGCCGGTCCGGCGGGGTTCTTCGACGAGGACGCGGTGCGTCTGGTCGAGGCGGCGGCCGCCCTGGCGAGTTACGGGGTGGAGGCCCGGCACCTGCGCGCGTTCAAGGTGTCCGCCGATCGGGAGGCCGGTCTCGTCGCCCAGATCGCGAACCCGATCGCCAAGGGCAAGGGGACCGGTGCGCGTGACCGGGCCGAGGAATTGATCCGCGAGATCGCCGCGTTGTCGGTGACGCTGCACACCCAGCTGGTGAAGGCAGCGGTTCGCGACGTGCTCGACTGACTACAACCGTCGCCGCGGCGTGCCGCGGTGTAGCGTCGAGACCAACCATGAAGGTCCGACGTCGAGGCGTGGAGGTGTCAGGTAATGAGCGAGATGCGCGTGGTGGGTATCCGGGTCGAGCCGCCGCAGAGCCAGCCGGTTCTCCTGCTTCGCGAGGTCGACGGTGCCCGCTACCTGCCCATCTGGATCGGGCAAAGTGAGGCGGCCTCTATTGCCTTGCAGCAGAAGGGGATCGAACCCCCGCGTCCGCTGACGCACGACCTGATCGTGAACCTCATCGAGGAATTCGGGCAGACGCTGGTCGAGGTGCGCATCGTCGACATGCAGGAGGGCACGTTCTACGCGGAGATGGTGTTCGCCAACGACATGCGTGTCTCGGCGCGGCCCTCGGACTCGATCGCGGTCGCGATGCGCGCCGAGGTACCGATCATCGCCGACGAGGAGGTCCTCGCCGAGGCGGGACTGCTGATTCCGGACGAGGAGTCCGATGAGGCACCCGACGAGAAGGAGGACGAGGTCGAGAAGTTCAAAGAATTCCTCGACAACGTCTCGCCGGACGACTTCAAGGCCAGCGGCGGTGCGTGACGGGTTGCCCCGGTTTTGTCGGGTAGCGACACGTCACGGAACGGCAACCGTCTGATCTCCGTCCGCCTCCATCTCGAGTAGAGGTCGAGGTCCCCGGGCGCGTCGCGTTGATTCGGGGTCCGGCCCCGGCATACCGTCGCTATCGAGAACGTCGCCGGACACCGGCGACGAGAACGACATCGACCGGTCCCCGGGCGCGTAAGGTAGACCACCGAAGGTGGTCGACGAGCGACGTCCGACCACCGGTTCATACCCAGGCGAGGAGTCTGCAGTGGGCGATCAGCCGTTGGACAGCGACCCGACGACCGGCACCGGCGACGTGACACGCCCAGCGCAGGCGACTCAGGGGAGCCTCGAGGACATCGCGCCCGGACTCTTCCCCAACGACACCGTTCCGGACGAATTGGTCGGCTACCGCGGCCCGAGTGCATGCCAGATCGCCGGCATCACCTATCGCCAGCTCGACTACTGGGCCCGGACCTCGCTGGTGGTTCCGTCGATTCGCGGCGCCGCCGGATCGGGCAGTCAGCGGCTCTACTCGTTCAAGGACGTCCTCGTCCTCAAGATCGTCAAACGACTCCTCGACACCGGCATCTCGCTGCAGAACATCCGTGTCGCCGTCGATCACCTCCGGCAACGCGGCGTCGAGGACCTCGCCCGGATCACCCTGTTCTCCGACGGCACCACCGTCTACGAATGCACGTCGGCCGAGGAGGTCGTCGACCTTCTGCAGGGTGGCCAGGGTGTCTTCGGCATTGCGGTCAGCGGTGCGATGCGGGAGCTGACCGGGACGATCTCCGACTTCCCCGGTGAGCGCGCCGACGGCGGCGTCACCGAGACCGCCCCGGAGGACGAACTCGCCGCGCGTCGCAAGAGCCGCGCCCGCCGGACCGGATAGTCACCTCACGCGGGCGGGGTGAATCCTGCCGGTCCGGTCACCGGGCGGTGGGCCGACGGTGACTGCTGGTGAGGTCGCCAGAAGGTACACTGTGTGCGCGTCGCTGCATCACGGGAGAGCGTCGCCGGACCCGAGGGGTAGCGGCGGCCGCCGAAGGAGCAACACCTCCTCGTCAAACTCTCAGGCACCCGGACCGTGATGAAAGACGGCGTCTCTGGAAAGTGACGGGTTCTCCCGTCCGCCCACGGTGAAAGGCCCACGCGTCGGTGACGCCGCGACGGACCGAATCTCTCAGGCGCTGCCCGACCCCGGTCGGGGGGCATGACAGAGGGGGAGGACCCAGCCGATCCGGCATACGCCGGATCCCCCGAGAGGTCGCTCCCGTCATGACCCGTCCCGCCGGTTCCGCCCATCCCGTGACCGCTGCCGCAGCAGATCATCTCGCGTTCGTCGACCGTCACGTCGGCCCCGACGACGCCGAGACCGCCGGCATCCTCTCGGCCCTCGGCGTGTCCTCACTCGACGAACTCGGTGAGCGCGTCGTTCCGTCGGTGATCGCCGATCCCGTCGGCGACAATGGCCTCTGCGAGAACGGACTCAGCGACAACGGACTCGACGCACTGCCCGCACCCCGGACCGAGCCCGAGATCCTCGCCGAACTCACCTCACTCGCCGCCCGCAACACCGTGCGTCGCTCGATGATCGGTCTCGGGTACTACGACACCCACACGCCCCCGGTCATCCTGCGCAACGTGATCGAGAACCCGGCCTGGTACACCGCCTACACCCCGTATCAGCCGGAGATCAGCCAGGGCCGCCTCGAGGCGCTGCTGAACTTCCAGACGATGGTCGCCGACCTCACCGGCCTGGAGGTCGCGAATGCGTCGATGCTCGACGAGGCCACCGCCGCGGCCGAGGCCATGACTCTGCTGCGGCGGGCCGGCAAGTCGAAGTCGTCTCGTCTGGTCGTCGATGTCGATCTGTTCCCGCAGACCCGTGCGCTCATCGACACCCGCGCCGAGCCGCTGGGCATCGAGATCGTCGAGGCGTCGTTGCACCCGGATCTGCCCGGGCACGGACTGCCCGACGGCGACTATTTCGGCGTCATCCTCCAAGTCCCCGGTGCGTCGGGCCGGATTCGCGACGTCGCGCCGATCATCGCGGCCGCCCACGGGGCCGGCGCCCTGGTGGCCGTGGGCGCCGACCTGCTGGCCCTCACGCTCATCACACCTCCCGGCGAGCAGGACGCCGACGTCGCCTTCGGGACCACGCAACGCTTCGGTGTGCCGATGGGATTCGGTGGCCCGCATGCCGGTTACCTCGCCGTGCGTGCCGGCTACACGCGGCAGTTGCCGGGCCGCTTGGTCGGGGTGTCCAAGGACGCCGACGACAATCTCGCCTACCGGTTGTCGTTGCAGACCCGTGAACAACACATCCGCCGGGAGAAGGCGACCAGCAACATCTGCACGGCGCAGGTGCTGCTGGCGGTCGTCGCGGCGATGTATGCCGCCTACCACGGACCGAGCGGCCTGCGTGCGATCGCCCGCCGCGTCCACGAACGGGCCGCGCTCATCGCCAACAGCCTGACCGCGGCCGGATTCGCGGTCGAGCACGCCGATTTCTTCGACACCGTCGAGGTCCGGGCACCGGGTCAGGCCGGCCGGATCGTCGACGCCGCCCACCACGCGGGAGTCAATCTGTGGCAGGTGGACGACGATCGGCTCCGGATCGCCTGTGACGAGACGACCACCGACGCCGATGTCACCGCGGTTCTCGGCGCCTTCGACGCCGGCAAGGTCACGCCCCGTGACTTCGCGCAACCGATCGAGGTGCGCACCACGGAGTATCTGACCCACCCGGCGTTCAATCGGCATCGCACCGAGACGTCGATGCTGCGCTACCTGCGGGCGTTGTCCGACAAGGACATCGCGCTCGACCGCAGCATGATCCCGCTCGGGTCGTGCACCATGAAGCTCAACGCGACGGCCGAGATGGAGCCCATCACCTGGCCGGGTTTTGCCGGTCTGCATCCTTTCGCTCCCGTCGAGGACGGCGAGGGCATCCGCGAACTGATCGCGACCCTGGAGTCCTGGCTGGTCGCCATCACCGGATACGACCGGGTGAGCCTGCAGCCCAATGCCGGATCGCAGGGTGAGTACGCGGGACTGCTGGCCATCCGCGGCTATCACCGCAGTCGCGGTGACCTCGACCGCGACGTCTGCCTGATCCCGTCGAGCGCGCACGGCACCAACGCGGCATCCGCGGTGATGGCCGGGATGCGGGTCGTGGTGGTGGCGTGCCGGACCAACGGCGACGTCGACGTCGACGACCTGCGCGCGAAAATCGACAAGCACGGTGAGCGTCTGGCCGCGATCATGATCACCTACCCGTCGACGCACGGTGTGTTCGAGCACGACATCGCCGAGATCTGCGCCGCGGTGCACGACGCCGGCGGGCAGGTGTACGTCGACGGTGCCAACCTCAATGCCCTGGTGGGGGTTGCGCGTCCGGGTCGGTTCGGCGGGGACGTCAGCCATCTGAACCTGCACAAGACCTTCTGCATCCCGCACGGCGGGGGCGGTCCGGGTGTCGGCCCGGTGGCGGTGCGCCGGCATCTCGCCGCGTTCCTGCCCGGCCACCCGCTGGCACCCGAGCTGCCCGGCGGTCCGACCATCTCGGCCGCGCCCTATGGTTCGGCGTCGATCCTGCCGATCACCTACGCCTACATCGCCATGATGGGTGCGGCCGGACTGCGCCGCGCCACCCTGACCGCGATCGCCTCGGCCAACTACATCGCGCGCCGTCTCGCCGATCACTACCCGGTGCTCTACACCGGGCACGAAGCCGGGTCCGGGGACACCGGCAGCGTCGGCGGATGGGTGGCTCACGAGTGCATCCTCGATCTGCGGGGGTTGACCAAGGCCACCGGTGTCACCGTCGACGACGTCGCGAAACGCCTCGCCGACTACGGATTCCACGCGCCGACCATGAGTTTCCCGGTGGCCGGGACGCTGATGGTGGAGCCCACCGAAAGTGAGAACCTCGACGAGATCGACGCGTTCTGTGAGGCGATGATCGCGATCCGCGGCGAGATCGATCAGGTGGCCGCGGGTGTCTGGCCGGTCGACGACAACCCGCTACGGGGTGCGCCGCACACCGCGGAATGTCTTGTCGGACAGTGGGATCACCCGTACTCCCGGGAGCTGGCGGTCTATCCGCAGGGGCTGCCGTCGGCGGGGGCACGAGCGAAGGTGTGGCCGGCGGTGCGCCGCATCGACGGCGTGTTCGGTGACCGTAACCTGGTGTGCAGTTGCCCGTCGGTGGAGGCGTTCGCCGACTGACCTCAGGTGAGTGGCCCGTAGACCAGGCGATTGATGTCCACGATCGCCTGGTCCTCCGGACCGGGCATCGGATCGTTGGTCATCGGAAAGGTGACGGTCGCCGTCTCGGGTGGCATCGGTGCGTCACCGCGGAATCCGAGCGCGGTCAGGGCGCGGAGATGGTCGGGGTCCTCGACGAACGTCACGAACTCCGACACCGCGGCCGCGGCGAATTCGGGGACCCGGTCCCCTTTGAGGCGGATGACCGGGAAATCGGCGATCGGGGTGGGGCCGAGCGGGATGACCTCGCTCAGCCGGGGTGTCGTGTCGTCCTTCGTGAGTTGATACAGGCGTTGTTCGGTGATCGGCACCGCGTGGATGTCGGCGGTGGCGGGATCGGCGGCCTCGGCGATCGCGGTGGCCGCACCGACCGGTGTGCCATCGGGGGATCGCGGCGCCGCCCCGGTGAGCGCGCGGATGCTGGAGGACACGCGCTCGGTGGACGCGTCGGCGGCCGTCAGGGGTCCCGTCGTCCGGCTCACCCGCGCGGCGACCGCTTGCGCGGCCAGCGCCGACGGATCCGACTGTGCCTCCCGCGGCATCGCCATCCGCAACGATCCCCAGCCGCGTAGGCCGAGGTCGTCGAGGCTGTCGTCGCGCGTGGCCAGGGTGGGCAACCGGCCCCAGTCCAGCTGGTCGGCCTTCGCGCCGAGTTGCGGTGCGGTGGCCAGTACGACCGGCGAGGTCACCAGCGAGTCCGGGGTGCCGTCGACGAGGTCGGGTTCGGCGATGACGAGTTCGGCCGCCCACACCGACGACTGCGGGATCCAGGCGGCCGGGTGATCGCCCATCGACGCGACATCCCAGGAGCCGGTCAGTGACGTCAGGGCGACCTTCGCGTCGCTGGGGCGGATCGCGATGGTCACACAGTGATCGCGCACCACAGGATTGCTGCGCGTGTAGACCTCGGCGAGCGAGATGAGCCCCGGCGCGATGTCCGGGTCCGCGGCGATGGTCACCGTCGCCTTGCCGTCCACGCACGTCGCGGCGGCGGCGTCGCCCTCACGGTCGACGTGATCGGCGATCTGGAACCAGACGACGACGCAGGCGGCCACCAACACCACCGACAACAGGGCGAGGACCAGACCGCGACTGACCCCACGATGCCGAAGCCTGTTGCGGTCATCGGCGACGCGATGGTGTGCCACCGGGTGGTCCTCCCATGGAAGGATCTCTCATCGGGAGGTGGAGATCACCGCCCGATGAGAGATCATCGGCTCATGCCTGCGCTGCTGCCTTGTACTCGCGGCGCCGGCGATGCAGGATCGGCTCGGTGTACCCGCTGGGCTGCTTGGCGCCCTCGAGGATCAGCTCCTTGGCGGCCTGCCAGGCGATGTTGGTGTCGAAATCCGGGGCCAGCGGCGAATAGGTCGGGTCGCCCTCGTTCTGACGATCGACCACCGGCGCCATCCGCTTGAGCGCGGCGACGACGTCGTCCTCGCTGACGATGCCGTGGCGCAGCCAGTTGGCCAGCAGCTGGCTCGAGATCCGCAGCGTCGCACGGTCTTCCATCAGTGCGATGTCGTGGATGTCGGGCACCTTGGAGCAGCCGACGCCCTGATCGATCCACCGCACCACATAGCCCAGGATGGACTGGCAGTTGTTGTCGAGTTCCTCGCGCTTCTCGGCCTCGGACCAATCGGTCTTCGGGGCCAGCGGGATGGTCAGGATGTCGTCGACCGAGGCCGGGTCACGCTTGGCGATCTCGTCCTGGCGCTCGAACACGTCGACGAGGTGATAGTGCATCGCGTGCAGCGTCGCGCCGGTGGGCGAGGGCACCCACGCGGTGGTCGCGCCGGCCTGCGGCTGACCGATCTTCTGCTCGACCATGTCGGCCATCAGGTCGGTCATCGCCCACATGCCCTTACCGATCTGCGCCTTGTGCTGCAGACCGGCGTGCAGACCGATGTCGACGTTGGAGTCCTCGTAGGCGAGCATCCACTTCTGCTTCTTCATCTCGCCCTTGCGGATCATCGCACCCGCCTCCATGGAGGTGTGGATCTCGTCGCCGGTGCGGTCGAGGAAGCCGGTGTTGATGAACACCACCCGGTTCTCGGCGGACTTGATCGCGGCCTTGAGGTTGACGCTGGTGCGGCGCTCCTCGTCCATGATGCCGACCTTGAGGGTGTTCTCCGGCAGCCCGAGAACCTTCTCCACGCGGCCGAACAGTTGCGAGGTGAACGCCACCTCGTCGGGTCCGTGCATCTTCGGCTTGACGATGTAGATCGACCCGGTCCGCGAGTTCTGCAGGCCGCTCTCGCCGCCGGAGAGTCCGTGCATCCCGATCAGCGAGGTGAACAGCGCATCCTGGATGCCCTCGGGGATCTCGTTGCCGTCGGCGTCGAGGATGGCCGGATTGGTCATCAGGTGACCGACGTTGCGCACGAACAGCAGCGAACGGCCGTGCAGATCGAAGCCGGTGCCGTCGGGTGCGGTGTACTCGCGGTTGCCGTTGAGTGCGCGGGTGAAGGTCTTGCCGCCCTTGGTGACCTCTTCGGCGAGGTCGCCCTTGTTCAGGCCGAGCCAGTTGCGGTAGCCGAGGACCTTGTCGTCGGCGTCGACGGCGGCGACCGAATCCTCGAAGTCCATGATCGTGGTGATCGCCGACTCCATCACGACATCCTTGATGCCGGCCGGGTCGGTCTGGCCGATCGGGGAGGTCGGGTCGATCTCGATGTCGAGGTACAGGCCGTTGTGGCGCAGCAGGATCGACGTCGGGGTGCCGGCCTCGCCGCGGTATCCGGCGAAGGCGGACGGGTCGGCCAGCGTGGAGGTGGTGCCGTCGGCCAGGGTCACCGTGACACCGGAGTCGGTCACCGCGAACTTCGTGACGTCGGTGTAGCTGCACTGCTCGAGCGGGACCGCCTTGTCGAGGAAGTCCTTGGCGTAGGCGATCACCTTGTCGCCGCGAACCTTGTTGTAGCCCTTGCCCTTCTCGGCGCCGTCGGCCTCGGAGATGACGTCGGTGCCATACAGCGCGTCATACAGCGAACCCCACCGGGCGTTGGAGGCGTTGAGGGCGAAGCGTGCGTTGAGGATCGGCACGACGAGCTGCGGGCCCGCGGTCTCGGCGATCTCCCGGTCGACGCCCTCGGTCCCGATCTGGAAGTCGTCGGGGACCGGGACGAGGTAACCGATCTCGGTCAGGAAATCCTTGTACTCACCGAAGGCCGCCGGATCGGTGAGGTCGGCGCCCTTGTGGTCACGGTGCCAGTCGTCGATCTTCGCCTGCAGGGTGTCGCGGATCGCGAGGAGTTCGGCGTTGCGCGGGGCGAGATCGGCGATCACCGATGCGGCACCCGACCAGAACGCGTCCTTGTCTACACCGGTGCCCGGCAGCGCCTCATTGGTGATGAAGTCGTAGAGAACGGGGTCGACCTGCAGGCCGTCGACGATGATGCGGTCCGACATGTGAGCCTTTCTGCTCGGGGTTCGCGCTTGCGGCCTTCCATGTTACTCGCCGGGAACTTCGCCTCCGGCACGGCGTTGGCCTGCGGCGATGACCGACCGCAGCTGTCCGAGTGCGGCACCGATGTCGGCCCGCAGAGCGGCGCCCCGCGCGGCGATCCCGGTCTGCTCCCGGACGTAGGCGGCCCGGCCCGCCGGGGTCTCGATCAGCACCGGCTCATAGCCGAGTGCGCTCAGATCGTAGGGGCTGGCGCGCATGTCGAGTTCGCGTGCGTCGCGGGCGATCTCGAACGCCGACACGGTCAGTCGCGCGTCGAGCAGCGGTGCCAATGTGAAGCAGGTGCGGTACAGATCCATCGTCGCGTGCAGGCAGCCGGGCTGGTCCCGCTCCAGGCGATCCGACGGTGTCAGCGAGATCTCGTTGCGGGGCCGGGCGGCGTCGGTGAAGAACCGGAACGCGTCGAAGTGGGTGCAGCGCAACGGCATCGATTCGACGACGGCGTCGGTGCCGGTGGCGCCCAGCCGTAGCGGGTAGGCGTGGCGGGTGTCGTCGGTGCGGTAGACCATCGCCCACTCGTGCAGACCGAAGCAGCCCATCCGGGCGGGGCGGGCGGCGGTGCGGGCCAGGAGTGTGTCCGCCGACTCGACGGCCCGCGCGCGTTGCCGCAGGTACGCCGGATCGACGGTGACTCCGTCGGGTACCCGGTGATAGCCCCGCAGCCCCAGATACTCGCGGGCCCGGTCCCTGCCGGTGTGGGTGTCGTCGATCTGCAGGGTGACCCCGAAGCCGGGATGCCACCGCGTGACGTGGGACGGGCGGGACGAGTAGTAGGTGAACAGGAAGTCGAGGACGGGATGTTTGTGGCCCCGTCGCCGGGCGCGCAGGTAGTCGCCGATGATCTCCTCGACGCGACGTTCGTGTGCCTCCCGCCGTGCCTGCCACTCCGGCGTGGTGAGAACCGTGTTCACCGCGGTGAGGGTCATGACGGGATCCGGGTCATGACGGGTCACACCCGATGCGTTTCGTCGCGGACGGTGCCGACGAACTCCTCGACCAGATCGGCCAGGGCGACGATCCCGATGGTCCGGCCGCTGTCGTCGACGACGGCACCCAGATGTGAACTCGTGCGACGAAGCGTCGCCGTCGCCTCGTCGATCGGGGCGTCGGCCGCGATCACCGGTAGCGGGCGGATCTTGTCGATGCCGATGATCGTGTCGGGTCCGACACTGTCGTCGAGAATGTCGTCGAGGACGTCCTTCAGGTGCAGGTACCCGGTGTAGGTTCCGTCGATGCTGCGCACCGGGAACCGGGAGAAACCGGTGTCGCTGACGGCCCGTTCCACCGAGCCGAGACGGGGACCGGTACCGCCGGTCACCGGATCGCGTTCGACGTCGACGCT
Organism: Gordonia oleivorans; assembly: GCF_040044975.1. NCBI lineage: Bacteria > Bacillati > Actinomycetota > Actinomycetes > Mycobacteriales > Gordoniaceae > Gordonia > Gordonia oleivorans. The sequence goes on along the minus strand of NZ_JBDZDI010000012.1, from coordinate 52,628 downwards.
GCGCATCCGGTCCAGCGGTATCAGCACCTCGGAGACACTGCGGGTCACCGAACGCAGCGCACGGTCCAGACGCGCGTGCTCCTCGGCGTCGATCAGCCCCTCCTCCCGCGACTCGCCGAGCATCTGCGCCAGTTCGACCGGCGACACCGTCGAATCGAGTTCGTCCTTGGGTTCCACCCGCAGCGCCCGCAGGGTGATGTTGGCCAGCCAGTTGTAGAACGCGACCAGCGGGCGGGCGATCGTGATGAAACGCAGATGGATCGGCACCAGGAGCATCGCCGAGGTCTCGGGGCCGGCCAGCGCGATGTTCTTGGGCACCATCTCGCCGAGCAGGATGTGCAGGACCACCACGAGCGCCAGTGCGACGGCGAAGGCGATCGGGTGCAGCAGGGACTCGGGGACGTGTGCGAGGTGCAGCGGTCCCTCGATGAGGTGGGCCACCGCGGGTTCGGCGACCCGGCCGAGCAGGATCGAGCAGATCGTGATGCCCAACTGTGCGGCGGCCAACATCAGCGACAGGTGTTCGCCGGCGCGGATGACCGTGCGGGCCCGCGACTTGCCCTCGTCGGCGAGGGCCTCGAGGCGGTCGCGCCGCGCGGAGATGAGGGAGAACTCGGCACCGACGAAGAAGGCGTTCCCGGCGAGCAGTGCGACGGCGAGGACGATCGCCCAGATGTCGTTCATCGCGTCTCCGTGGTCGTCGGTTCCGTGGTTGTCGGTTCGTCGTCGGACAGCGGTTGCAGTGAGACGACGTCGACCCGGCGGCCGTCCATCTGCGTGACGGTGGCACGCCATCTCGTCTGCGAATCCGGATCGAACTCGTCGCCGTCGGTGTCGTCCTCGTCGTCGGTCGACGGTGTCCGCGCGGGGAGTTCGACGCTGTCGCCGACCTCGGGGATGCGTCCCAGGACGAACATCACCAGGCCGCCCAGGGTGTCGAACGAGCCCTCGGGCGCCCGGTATCCGGTGGCATCGAACAGTTCGTCGGTGCGCAGCAGGCCCGCGCACAGGAAGCCGTCGCCGTCGGCGGCGACATCGGGATGCTCGAAGTCGTGTTCGTCGGTGACATCGCCCAGGATCTCTTCGATGAGGTCCTCGGTGGTGACGATGCCCGCCGCACCGCCGTATTCGTCGATGACGACACCGAGTTCCATCCCGTCGGCCCGGATCTGTTCCATCAGCGCGTCACCGTCGAGGCTGACCGGTACGCGGGTCACCGCTCGCGCTATCGACGCGAGCGAAGTGGTGGTCTGCTCGTCGGGCGCGATGGTGAAGGCCTGTTTGATGTGCACGACACCGATGAGCTCGTCGAGACTGCCGTCGTCGACGATGGGGAATCGGGAATGACCGGTGCGGGCGCACGCGATGATGAGGTCACGCACGGTGTCGGTGCGTTCGAGGCATTCGACGGTGACCCGCGGCGTCATCAGATCCTCCGCGGTCAGGTCACCGAACCGCAGCGATCGGTCGACGAGCGTCGCGGTGTCCTGATCGATGGCACCCTGGCGTGCCGAGTTGCGGACCAATGACGCCAGTTCCTGCGGTGACCGACCCGACCGCAGTTCCTCGGCGGGTTCGATTCCGAGACGCCGGACCAGCCAGTTCGCGGCGCCGTTGAGTCCGGTGATCATCGGCCGGAAGATCGCGGAGAAGCCGGTCATCGGACCGGCGGTGAAACGGGCCACCGACAGCGGATGAGCGATGGCCAGATTCTTCGGCACCAGTTCACCGAGCACCATCGACAGCGACGTCGCGATGATCAGCGACAGCGCCAGGGCGATTCCCGTCGACCATCCGGCGCCGAGACCGGCGGCCTGCAGCGCTGGGGTGAACAGCTGGGCGAGGACCGGTTCGGCGATGTAACCGGTCACCAGGGTGGTGATCGTGATGCCCAGTTGCGCCCCGGACAGCTGGAAGGAGAGCGTGCGATGGGCACGCTGCACCATCCTCGACCGCCGATCGCCGCGCTTGTCGACGTCGGAGTCGATGGCCGACCGTTCCAGTGCGGTCAGTGAGAACTCGGCCGCCACGAACAGCGCGGTGCCGAGGGTGAGGGCGACGAACCCCACCAGTCCGGCGATGTAGAGAACGATCTGCACCCGCCGATCACCACCCGCCCGGAAGCGGCCGGCCCTCGGCGAAACCGGCGGGGGACTGCACGCCGAGCACCACCCGTTCGTGGAGTTCGGCGATGCTGCGGGCACCGGCGTAGGTCGCGGTGCTGCGCACCCCGGCACAGATGTGGTCGACGAGATCCTCGACGCTGGGCCGTTCCGGATCGAGGGGGATCCGCGAGGAGGAGATGCCTTCCTCGAACAGACTCTTGCGGGCCCGGTCGTAGGCGTTGTCCGAACTCGAGCGGGCGGCCACCGCGCGTTTGGAGGCCATGCCGAAGCTGACCTTGAAGGCGCCCCGGGCGTCGTGGTGGAGATCGCCGGGGGCCTCGTAGGTGCCGGCGAACCAGGAGCCGATCATCACGTTCGACGCCCCGGCGGCCAGGGCCAGCGCCACATCCCGGGGATGGCGGACACCGCCGTCGGCCCAGACATGGGCACCACGCGCGCGGGCGGCCTCGGCACAGTCGGCCACCGCGGAGAACTGCGGGCGGCCGACGCCGGTCATCATCCGGGTGGTGCACATCGCACCGGGACCGACCCCGACCTTCACGATCGTCGCGCCCGCCTCGATCAGGTCGACGGTGCCCTCGGCGGTGACCACGTTCCCGGCGACGATGGGTACCCCGAGGTCGGCCGCGGCGACCGATTCGAGAGCCGAGATCATCCGCTCCTGATGTCCGTGGGCGGTGTCGATGACCAGGAGGTCGGCACCGGCCGCGACGAGTCCCTTGGCCTTGGCGGCGACGTCACCGTTGATTCCGACGGCCGCGGCTATCCGGAGCTTGCCGGCGGCATCGACGTTGGGTCGGTACACCCCGTGCCGCAGCGCACCGACCGCGGTGAGGACCCCGGCCAGGGTGCCGTCGGTGTGGGTGAGCACGGCCAGCGATTGGTGGACGTCGGTGAGCGCATCGAAGATCTCGCGGGGCGGGGTGTGGATCGGGAGGGTGACGACGAGTGGATCGAGGACGTCGCGGACCCGCGCGAACCGGTCCACATCGGCGCATCCGGATTCGGTGACCACGCCGACCGGCACCTTGTCGCGGACGACGACGGCTGCGCCGTGGGCGCGTTTGTGCAGTAGGGCCAGCGCGTCGGACACCGAGTCCTCGGTGGTGAGCACCACCGGGGTGTCGGCCACGAGGTCACGGGACTTGACGAACTCGATGGACTCGGCGGCCGCCGCGGTCGGCAGGTCCTGGGGCAGCACGGCGAGTCCGCCCCGACGTGCGAGTGTCTCGGCCATCCGCTTACCGGTCACCGCCGTCATGTTCGCCGAGATGATCGGCACGGTGGCGCCGGAACCGTCCCGCGTCGACAGGTCGACGTCGAACCGGGACGTGACGTCCGAACGGTTCGGGACGACGAACACGTCGTTGTAGGTCAGGTCGTGGGTCCGTTGATGACCGTCCAGGAATCGCACGTCGGGGCTTTCGGGCAGACCTACTGCTCGACCTCGGTGCGGTCGCCGCCCCACAGGGTGTGGAAGGTGCCCGGCTTGTCGATCCGCTGGTAGGTGTGCGCACCGAGGTAGTCGCGCAGTCCCTGGGTGAGGGCGGCGGGGAGGCGTTCGCTGCGCAAGCCGTCGTAGTAGGACAGCGAGGACGCGAAGGCCGGCACCGGGACTCCCATCAGGGCGGCGGTGGACACCACACGACGCCACGCATCGACCCCGGATTCGACGGCGTCGCGGAAGTACGGGTCGAGGAGCAGGCTGGGCAGGTCGGGGTTGTCGGCGTAGGCGTCGCGAATCCGGTTGAGGAACTTCGCGCGGATGATGCAGCCACCACGCCAGATCGTGGCCAGTGATCCGCGATCGACGTTCCAGTCGTATTCCTTGCTGCCCGCGGAGATCTGGTCGAATCCCTGCGCGTACGCGACCACCTTGGAGGCGTACAGGGCGGCCCGGATGTCGTCGACGAACGCGTCCTTGTCGGCGGGTGCGGTGCCCGCGGTGCCACCGGCGAGGCCCTGGGCCTGTTTGCGCTGACCCGACGAGCTCGACAGTGCGCGGGCGAAGACCGCCTCGGCGATACCCGTCGTCGGAATGCCGAGGTCCAGGGCGGACTTCACGGTCCAGCGCCCGGTGCCCTTCTGGCCGGCCTCGTCGACGATGACGTCGACGAGGGGCTTGCCGGTGTCGGCGTCGGTCTGTGCGAGCACCTGCGCGGTGATCTCGATCAGGTAGCTCTCGAGATCGCCGGTGTTCCACTGGGCGAACACGTCGGCGATGTCGGCCACCGGCAGATCGAGCACGCGCCGCATGAGGTCGTAGGCCTCACCGATCAACTGCATGTCGGCGTACTCGATACCGTTGTGGACCATCTTGACGAAGTGGCCGCTGCCGTCGGGCCCGATGTGCGTGCAGCAGGGCTCGCCGTCGACGTGCGCGGAGATCGACTCGAGGAGCGGCCCGAGGGATTTGTAGGATTCGGCCGGGCCGCCCGGCATGATCGACGGGCCGTTGAGTGCGCCCTCCTCACCGCCGGAGATGCCGGCCCCGACGAAGTGCAGCCCACGGTCGGCCATCGCCTTCTCGCGGCGGATGGTGTCGGTGTAGAGCGAGTTGCCGCCGTCGATGATGATGTCGCCGGGTTCCATGGCGTCGGCGAGTTCGTTGATGACGGCGTCGGTGGGGTCACCGGCCTTGACCATGATGAGTACCCGGCGCGGCTTCTCGAGCGCATCGACGAATTCGGCGATCGTCTCCGACCGGATGAACGACCCCTCGCTGCCGTGCTCGGCCAACAGTGCGTCGGTCTTGGCGATGCTGCGGTTGTGCAGGGCAACCGTGTAGCCCTTGTGCGCGAAGTTGCGGGCGATGTTGGAGCCCATCACGGCCAGGCCGGTGACACCGATCTGGGCCTTGGCGGTGGGGGAGGTCGAGGCGGTGTTTGTCATGTCTCCACCCTATGGTGTCGGTCCGGACGGTGGTGCGCGCGCATGGTCGCGGGTCCGATCCGGGAATCGGGCGTCGGGCCCCGCGCCGGTCGGATGCGCCGCCCCCCGCCGGTCGAATGCGTCGCCCCCCGCCGGTCGAGTGCGTCGCGCGAGCGAAGCGAGCTCGTCGCGTATCGAGACCTCGCAAGCCGAAAACCCAACGCATGCACCAGCTGCGCCTCACCAGGTCTCGAGGCTCGTCGCCCCAGGGGGCTCCTCGCGCCTCGACCGGCGGAAGGACGCCTCGGAAGTGGTCAGTTGGCGAACGCGGCGGTGACCGTGCCGCTATCGGAGATCACCGCTGTATGGATCAGCGGTGCGCGGTGAGCAGCCGGCTGATCTCGGTGAGCCACGGGATCGCGACGGCGAGCGTCGGGATCACCAGAATCGCCGCGGCGCCGGCATAGGCGGCGATGACGATGAGCGGGGTGGGCCGCCCATGCCGCAGCCGGTGCACCCGGGCCAGCGTGGTCGGTCCGCCGACGGCCATCGCACCGCGGGGAGCGACCGCGTCGGCGCAGGCCACCAACGCGCGGCCGAGGGTCGTGGGAGTGGTGGCGCGGACCGCCTGATCGTCGGCGAGCGCCTCGACGAGGAGTTTGACGGCGTCGAGGGCGGAACTGCTGCGGACGAACCGGGGGAACGCCTCGTGCAGTGCGATGAAGGCCTCGAGGACGAGGTCGTGGCGGGCGCGCAAGTGCGCACGTTCATGCGCGATGACGGCGACAAGTTCGTCGCGGCTCAGGCGGGCGACGACGCCCTCGCTGAGGACGACGCGCTGACGCAGGCCCGGCAGACAGTAGGCGAGCGGCTCCTGGACATCGAGCATCCGGATGTCACGCGCGAAGAGCGGATGCGTGTGATCGGAGCGATCGCAGCGGTCGAGGATGTCGATCAGCTGCCGGTGGGTGGACCGGCGGGCGCGTGTGCGCAGCCCGACCCGGATGGTCGTGAAGAACAACCGGGCGCCGATGAGCAGCGTCAGCGCAAAGACACCGACGTAGAGCAACCACAGGGGGAGGCCGAGTCGTTCGATCTCATGAACCGGGTGCGTGGTGGGGGTGCCGTCCGGCCCGGGGGCCAGGAGATTCGCCGCGATCGCCAGACCACAACTGAACGCCGACAGCACCGCGGCCAGGGCGATGGCCTGCCACAACGTCATCGCGGCACGGGGCGCCCGGATCGGCCACGCCGACCGCGACAGCCATTCCGGCACAGGACCGACCAACAGCAATGTCATGCTGCCGAAGAGCAGGGCGGTCATCGATGGCTGTCCTCGCGGTTGGGCTGTGCGGGCGGTGCGGTGGGGTGCTGAGCGCCCCGAAAGAAATCTAGCGTGTGATCTCCGGGTTGCGTGCGGCTTCGAGTTCATCGAGCGCCGATCGCAGGGCGGCGGCTTCGTCGGCCCCGACGCGACCCACGAACGACACCAGCGCGGCGTGGCGTGATCCGGGGGCGTCGGCCTCGCTGAGGGCGTCCACCATCAGCGACGCCACGAGGTCCTCGCGGGGATGGGTGGGGACGTACTTGTGGGCGCGGTCCTCACGGATCTGGGTGACCAGATTCTTCTTGGCGAGGCGCTGCAGGACGGTCATCACCGTCGTGTAGGCCAACGACCGGCTCTCCGACAGGGTGGCATGAACCTGGCGCACGGTCTGAGGGGTGGGAGTGGCCCACAGCGTGTCCATGACCGCCCGCTCCAGGTCTCCCAAGCCATTCATCTTTCGCATTTTACTGCCGATTCTCCTCGATGCCGCATCCGGCTTCTCTGCCCAGGTCATCGGCGTGCCCGGTGCGCCGACGGTGTGGTCTCCAGTGGTTGTTGACGTGGTGCTTCCCACGGATATTCCCCAACCGCTTGACACCGTTGGTAAGGCTAGCCTACATTAAGTACACGTTGGACCGCGCGAGAGTCCTGAGGGCTGCAGAGACCCCCGGTCCACGCAACGGTAGGCCCCACATCTCGAACGAGATGTGGGGCCTATCGGTTCCCCGGGGCCCTCTTGGTGGCGCGTGCGACGCGCCCCCACCCGGCTCATGACACTCTTGTCCGATGACCGTGAACAACGAGGATTACGTGAAGGCGGCCGGATCCCGCGGCCTCGACGGGGTGCTGGGAACCGTGATCGAGAGCGTCGGACCCGACGGCCTGGTGGCCACCCTCTCGCTCGATCCGCGACATCATCAGCCCTTCGGCATCGTGCACGGCGGTGTCTACTGTGCGGTCGCCGAAAGTGTCGCGAGCATGAGCGCCTACGTGTGGCTGCAGGAGTCGGGCATCGGCGGCACCGCGGTCGGCGTCAACAACAACACCGATTTCCTGCGGTCGATCAGCGAGGGCACCGTGACCGCGCGGTCGGCACCCATCCATCGCGGCCGACGCCAGCAACTGTGGGCGGTCGAGATGTTCGACGACGCCGATCGACTGCTGGCCCGCAGCCAGGTCCGGCTGCAGAACATCGAGATCCCCGACGGTGCGGTCGCCGGGTGAGCGACACATCGAACGGCCTCGACGCCTCGGCCCGCGCCGCCATCGAGGAGATCCTGACGCCGGTCGATGCCGACCTGGCGCGCCTGTTCCCCGGTGACCGTGACGAGATCCAGCCCGCCCACACCGTCTATGTCAGCGCCGCCGACGTCGACGTCGACACCCCCGAGCGATGGGCCGCCGCCGCCGGGCGTCTCGAGTCCTCGCCCGTCGTGGCCGACCTGGCCACCGACGATGTCCGCGCCATCGCCCATGCGCGTCTGATCGAGAACCCGATCGAGGATCTGCGCATCGATCTCGAGGACGGATACGGGTGGCGCAGCGACGCCGCCGAGGACGCCGACGCCACCCGGGCCGGGACGATCCTGGCCGACTGGGTGAAACGCCGGCCGTACGCGCCGCGTATCGCGGGCGTGCGCGCCAAGGGGCTCGGCGCCGCCGAACGCGGACGCGGAATCCGGAGCCTGGAACGGGTGCTCGACGGCGCGGGCGGTGTGCCCCCGGGTTTCGTCATCACCATCCCGAAGCTGCGCGACGTCCGGCAGGTCGACGCGGTGTCGGTGATGTGCGCCGGCTTCGAACACGCCCACGGACTGACCGAGGGGGCGCTGAAGGTGGAGTTGCAGGTCGAGATCCCGCAGGCGATCCTCGGTCCGGACGGACGTGCCACCGTCGCCGAGGCGATCCATCGAGGAACGCCGCGCGTCGTCGGATTACATTACGGCACTTACGATTACAGCGCGGCATGTGGAATCGTCTCGGCCCAGCAGTCGCTGGAACATCCGGTGGCCGATCACGCGAAGGCGGTCATGCAGGTGGCCGCCGCGCAGACCGGGGTGTGGGTCAGCGACGGCTCGACGCAGGTGATGCCCACCGGCACACCCGAGCAGATCGACGCCGCGTTGCGTCGCCACCACCGCCTCGTCACCCGATCCCTGGAGCGGGGCTTCTATCAGGGCTGGGACATGCATCCGGGACATCTGGTGACGCGGTGGCTGGCCGTGACCGGGTTCTTCCGCTCGGCGATGCCCGCGGCGGCGACCCGGCTGCAGGCGTACTTCGAGCGGCGATCGGGTGATGTCGTCGACGAACCCGCCACCGCGATGTCGTTGGCCCTGGTCATCCGACGGGGACTGGCCGCGCGCGCGTTCGCGGCCGACGAGGTCGCGACGATCGCCCCGCTGTGCACGATCGACCGGCTCGACGACCTGGCCGCCGGTGGGGGAGCACTCCGGTCCGACTGAGCGGCGTTCACTTGCCGCGCCGTCGGCCTTCGGCCGTGGCAGGATGGCGAGACCGGCGATCCCCGATGATGTCGGGTCACCGCGGGGAGACGCCAGAGGACGAGACGATAGAGAGGGACCGGTGCGACTGTCGCCACATGAGCAGGAACGTCTGCTCATCTCCTACGCCGCCGAACTCGCCCGCCGCCGGCAGGGTCGCGGGCTCAAACTCAATCATCCCGAAGCGGTGGCGATCATCACCGATCACGTTCTCGAGGGTGCCCGCGACGGTCGGTCGGTGGCCGAGCTGATGTCGAGTGGACGCGAGGTCCTCGGCCGCGACGACGTCATGGACGGCATCCCGGAGATGCTGCACGACGTCCAGGTCGAGGCGACCTTCCCGGACGGCACCAAACTCGTCACCGTGCACCATCCGATCGGCTGAGCCGCGGCTCCTCACTCTTTGCCGAACCATCCCTCCCCAGGACAGAAAGCCCAGGACAGGAAAGCGATGTCGGAGAACAGATCTGCGGTCATACCCGGCGAGGTGATCGCCGCCGAGGGAACCATCGAACTCAACGAGGGGGCCGACGCGGTGGTGCTGTCGGTCATCAACGAGGGTGACCGTCCGGTCCAGGTCGGCAGCCACGTGCATTTCCCGCAGGCCAATGCCGCGCTGGCCTTCGATCGCGAGCGGGCGCGCGGTCGGCGCCTCGACATCCCGGCCGGCACCGCGGTCCGATTCGAGCCGGGCATCGAGATGACGGTGACGCTGGTACCACTCGGCGGATCCCGTGAGGTGTACGGGATCTCCCTCGACGCACCCGGAAAGGTCGACTGACATGGCGATTCTGGGACGCGACCGGTACGCGCAATTGTTCGGCCCGACCACCGGGGACCTGATCCGGCTGGCCGACACCGATCTGCTGATCGAGGTCACCGAGGACCGCAGTGGCGGCCCCGGGCTCGCCGGCGACGAAGCCGTCTTCGGTGGCGGCAAGGTCATCCGGGAATCGATGGGACAGAGCCGCGCCACCCGCGCGCAGGGCGCCCCCGACACCGTCATCACCGGTGTGGTGATCCTCGACCATTGGGGAATCATCAAGGCGGACCTGGGAATTCGCGATGGCCGCATCGTCGCGATGGGTAAGGCCGGTAACCCCGACACGATGGACGGGGTGCATCCCGATCTGGTCATCGGGGCATCGACCGAGATCATCGCGGGCAACGGCAAGATCATCACCGCCGGCGGCATCGACTGCCACGTCCACTTCATCTGCCCGCAGATCATGGACGAGGCCCTCGGCAACGGCATCACCACCCTGATCGGTGGCGGTACCGGGCCGGCGGAGGGTTCCAAGGCCACCACGGTCACCCCCGGCGCCTGGCACCTCGCCTCGATCCTCGCGGCCACCGATCACTGGCCGCTCAATATCGCCCTGCTCGGCAAGGGCAACACCGTCAGCGCCGAGGCGATGCGTGAGCAGATCCGGGCCGGCGCTTCGGGATTCAAGCTGCACGAGGACTGGGGGAGTACCCCGGCGGCGATCGACGCCTGTCTGCGGGTGGCCGACGAGACCGGCGTCCAGGTGGCGCTGCACTCCGACACCCTCAACGAGGCGGGATTCGTCGAATCCACCCTGGGTGCCATCGCCGGCCGCAGCATTCACGCGTATCACACCGAAGGTGCCGGTGGCGGTCACGCGCCCGACATCATCACCGTGGCGGCGGCCCCGAACGTGCTGCCGAGCTCCACCAACCCGACCCGCCCGCACACCGTCAACACCCTCGACGAGCACCTCGACATGCTGATGGTGTGTCATCACCTGAATCCGACCGTGCCCGAAGACCTTGCGTTCGCCGAGAGTCGGATTCGGCCGTCGACGATCGCCGCCGAGGACCTGCTGCACGACCTCGGGGCGATCTCGATGATCGGCTCCGATGCCCAGGCGATGGGCCGCATCGGCGAGGTGGTGCTGCGCACCTGGCAGACCGCCCACGTGATGAAACGCAAACGCGGCTCCCTGGAGGGCGATGGCCGCGCGGACAACCACCGCGCGCAGCGCTACGTCGCCAAGTACACGATCTGTCCGGCGGTGGCACACGGATTCGACGACGAGATCGGCTCGGTCGAGATCGGCAAGCTCGCCGATCTGGTGCTGTGGGACCCGGCCTTCTTCGGCATCAAACCCGATCTGGTGATCAAGGGCGGCGCCATCGCCTGGGCGCAGATGGGTGACGCCAACGCCTCCATCCCGACACCGCAGCCGGTGTTGCCGCGCCCCATGTTCGGAGCGGCGCCTCCGGTGGCCGCCGACACGTCGATCAGCTTCGTCGCCCCCGGCGTGGACGACGATCTCGCCGACCGTATCGGTATCCGCCGTCGCCTGGCACCGGTGAAGAACACCCGGTCGATCGGCAAGGCCGACATGCCCGGTAACTCGGCGATGCCGACCATCGAGGTCGACCCCGACACCTTCACCGTCCGCGTCGACGGTGAGGTGTGGGAGGCGCAACCGGTCGCCGAACTGCCGATGGCCCAACGATATTTCCTGTTCTGAGGGTCACCGATGACGCAGACCGATCCCCGCGCGCGTGGCGCGTCGCCGCTGGCGATGATGCTCACACTGGCCGATTCCCGGCTGCCGGTGGGCGGGCATGTGCACTCGGGTGGGGTGGAACAGGCCATTGCCGACGGCTTCATCCGGGGCGTCGACGATCTCGCCGCATTCCTGCATCGTCGGCTGGTCACCACCGGTCTGGTGTCGGCGTCGATCGCGGCCGCCGTCGCCGACGGTGCGCTGGATGTGCCTGCCGCACAAGGTGAGACCGACGCCCGCACGCCGTCGGCGGCCGCCCGCAAGGCGTCGCTCGCACAGGGCCGGGGGATGGCGCGGTTGGCCCGGCGGATGTGGCCGAACCTCGACTGGGGCGAGCACACCCCGACGACACATCTACCGGTCATCAGTGGATCGGTGGGAGCCGCATCGGGTCTCTCCGGTTTCCACACCGCGCTGGTACTCGTCTACACCACCGTCAGTGGCGCGGCGACCGCCGGGCAACGGTTGCTGGCCCTCGACCCCGCCGATGTCGCACTGATGATCGCCGACCTCGGTGCCGACTGCGAGAACATCGCCGCGCAGGCCGCGATCGGACTGGCCGACCTGTCGGATCCGATCCTCGACGTCTTCGCCGAACGCCATGAGCGTCGCGGCATGCCGCTGTTCATGTCCTGACCCCCGTTCTGACATTTTCGTCCTGAGAAACGTTGTCCCACAATCCTATCCGGAGAGGAACCTCCCATGCCCCCGCATCTGATCGACGGTGAACCGCACGACCACACCCACGACCGGCCGCGGCGCCACCGCGAACCCGGCGAGGCGCTGCGCATCGGGATCGGCGGCCCGGTCGGCTCTGGGAAGACCGCCCTGGTGGCCGCGTTGTGCCGGCAACTGCGCGACGAACTGTCACTGGCCGTCCTCACCAACGACATCTACACCACCGAGGACGCCGACTTCCTGCGGCGCAACGCCGTGCTGCCCGACGAACGCATCACCGCCGTGCAGACCGGGGGCTGCCCGCACACCGCGATCCGTGACGACATCACCGCCAACCTCGACGCCATCGACGATCTGGTGGCCGCCAACCCACCGCTGGATCTGATTCTCGTCGAGTCCGGCGGCGACAACCTCACCGCCACCTTCTCCACCGGCCTGATCGACGTGCAGATCTTCGTCATCGACGTCGCCGGCGGCGACAAGGTCCCCCGCAAAGGTGGGCCCGGCGTGACTTACTCGGACCTGTTGGTGATCAACAAGACCGACCTCGCCTCGCGGGTGGGCGCCGACCTCGGGGTGATGCGACGCGACGCCGACAAGGTCCGTGACGGCCGCCCCACCGCGATGATCTCGCTCACCGACGACCCCGCGGCCACCGACGTGTTGGCCTGGGTGCGTGCCCAACTCGCCGTGCCGGTCACCGGATAGTGCGCACCGACGTCGAGATCATCGCCGACCCGGCGCGGTCGTTGCGGACACGGTGTTCCGGTGCACTCGCGGTGCGGCAAACCGGCCGCCATGCCGCCCACCTGGTGGGGGCGGCCGCGACACCGCTGGGTGGTGATCACATCGAGATCGTCGTGCGGGTGGCCGACGGTGCCTCGCTGGATCTGGGTTCGGTGGCCGCGACCATCGCGTTGCCGGCCGCCGATCGGGCCGATTCGACGTCGCACTGGCACATCGAGGTGGGCGCGGGAGCGCGGTTGCGCCTCGACCCGCAACCGACGGTGATCGCCGGTGGCGCCGATCATCGTTCGCGTATCGACGTCATCGCCGCCGGCGACGCGATCGTCGATGTGCACGAGCACATCCAGATCGGTCGCTCCGCCCATCGGCATCCCGACGACGAGCGCGGCAGGTGGCGCGGCACGCTGAACGTCGACGTCGACGGCAGGCCGATCCTTCGACACGGGGTGGCGCTGGGCGCCGGCTCCACCGCCGCCGCAGCCGGATGCCACGCACTGACCAGCGTGTTCCGGCGACCGGACACTTCTCCGGATGCGGTCGATGCCGCGCACTTCGCGGCGCGACTGGCGTTGGCCGATGACGCCGGGACCCTCACCACGGCCCTGGCAAGCACCCTCGCACAAGCGCGCGAGCGCTGCGACATCCTCGATGTCGCAGCGCTCGCGATCAGCTGAGGCCGACCGGGGTCAGCTGGCCTCGGCGGTCTTGTCGCCGTCCGGGGCGGGGTCCTCGGCGCCCACCGATTCGGCCTCCACCTCGGGGATCGATTTCTTCTCCAGTTCCGACAGCTGCCCGATCGCGGTCCGCGCGTAGACCTGCTGCTCGGTGACGGCGAGCTGGGTACGACCACGCGTGGAGAACGCGAAGAACCAGTTGACGATCGTGTTCAGCCGGTTGCGGAAACCGACCAGGTACACCAGGTGCAGCGCCAGCCAGCCGAGCCACGCGAAGTAGCCCTCGGTCTCGAACTTCTTCTTGGTGCCCGGGATCGGCACCTGCATGACCGCGCTGAAACGGGAGATCGTCGCCATCGATCCCTTGTCGAAATAGCTGAACGGCTTGCGCTGATCCGGCGTCTGTCCCTTGAGCTCCGCCTTGATCGCGTCGGCGGCATACCGCCCGCCCTGGATGGCGCCCTGGGCGACACCGGGCACGCCGTCGACGGCCATCATGTCGCCGACGACGAACACATCGGGGTTGCCGGGGATGGACAGGTCGGGGCCCACCTTGACCCGGCCGGCGCGGTCGAGTTCCACACCGGACTGCTCGGCCAGTTGCTTGCCCAGCGGGCTGGCCTGCACACCCGCCGACCACACCTTGCACTGGGATTCGATGCGGCGGGTGGTGCCGTCCTTCTCCTTGACGGTCAGACCGTCGTAATCGAGGTCGACGACCATCGCGTTCAACTGGATCTCGACGCCCATCTTCTCCAGCCGGGCCGCCGCCTTGCCGCCGAGTTTCGGACCGAACGGCGGGAGCACCGCGGGCGCGGCGTCGAGCAGGATGACGCGGGCCTCGGTCGGATCGATGTTGCGGAAGGCCCCCTTGAGGGTCTTGTCGCTCATCTCCGCGATCTGCCCGGCGAGTTCGACACCGGTGGGGCCCGCGCCGACCACCACGAAGGTCAGCAGCTTGGCCCGCTCGGCCGGATCGTCGGACAGTTCGGCCTGCTCGAAGGCCCCGAGGATGCGGCCGCGCAGTTCGAGGGCGTGGTCGATGGTCTTCATGCCGGGCGCGTACTCGGCGAAGTGATCGTTGCCGAAATACGACTGGTCGGCGCCGGCGGCGATGATGAGCTTGTCGTACGGGGTCACCGTGACGCGCTCGAGCAGACGTGACGTCACGGTCTGCGCCTCGAGATTGATCTCGAAGACATCACCCATGAGCACCTTGGTGTTCTTCTGCTTGCGCAGCACCACACGGGTGGCCGGTGCGATCTCGCCCTCGGCGACGATGCCGGTCGCGACCTGGTACAGCATCGGCTGGAAGAGGTGGTGCGTCGTCTTGGCGATGAGCGTGACGTCGACATCGACCTTGGCCAGCCGCTGAGCGGCGAAGAGACCGCCGAAACCGGAGCCGATGATGACGACTTGTGGACGCGCCGAAGGGGTGGGGCTGCTCATCCGAGAACGTCTCCTTCTCGATTGTGGGCGTGCGTGTGCAACGCATCTCTACGGTAGTCCCCGCGCGACGATCGGTCTCGGTGAGGCGGCGAAGGCGGCGAGGGCGTGTCCGCTCACGCGGTGAGGTCGGTCGCGGCGCCGTACCGCGCGCCGCTGATCTCCCAGTGCCGCCGCAGCATTTCGTATTCGACCTCCGGTTCGCCGGCACCCGCGGGATCGGTGCAGGCGTCGCGCGCGCACATCCGCATGCCGAGTTTCTCCATCACCCGCCGCGACGAGGCGTGTGTCGCGGTGGTGCTCGCGAACAGGCGTTGCGCGTCGAACTCGGCGAAGGCGACATCGGTGACGACGCGGGCGGCCTCGGTGGCCAGGCCGCGACCCCAGTACTCGCGTCGCAGACGGTAGCTGAGTTCGAGTTCGGGCTGCACCGAATGCCGCGGGGCGCGCAGCGACACCCAGCCGAGGAACTCCCCGTACCGTCGATCGGTCGCCGTCCAGATTCCGCCACGCCCGGTCTGCAACTCGGCCTCGGCGCGCGGAACCACGAAGCCCTCGATGGTCGATCGGGGCGTGGCCGTTCCGCCGGTCACGAAACGCATCACCTCGGGATCGCTGTCGAGTCGGACGAGGTGATCGACGTCGCGACGATCGACCGGACGCAACAGCATCCGCGATGTCTCGACGATCACCCGGCCCCCAATGCCTCGACCCCACTGCACTCACCTGTCAGAACCCCGGCCGCGATGCGGAGCGGCGGGTGCTCTGATGGATGTCGAGTGTACGGACTGATCGGGGTGTCCGTCGCCGATTGTCGGCCCGCGTGTCGGGCCATGAGATCGGCGTCCGGTCCGGGCCGCGGTGATGTCGGTCCGAACCGATAGGCTTGCCACTCGTGGCTCCAGAACAGTCCTCCACCGCCGCCGTCTCCGGCGGCAGCCGTGCTCCCGTGGCCGACCAGTCCGATGTCGGTCCGGTGGAGATCGAGCTCCAATTGCGTTGGGGCGACATGGATATCAACTCTCACGTGAATAATGTGCAGTTTGCGCGGCTGCTCGAAGAGGCCCGCGTACGGGCGTTCTCCCGGTGGTTTCCGGCCGGCGTCGACCGGGTGCCGCTGCTGGTGGTACGCCAGGACATCGAGTTCCGCGCGCCGCTGCTCTACAGCGTCGATCCGGTGCGCGTGCGCCTGGCCATCACGCGCCTGGGCACGTCGTCGTACACGATCGGCGCGACGATGGCCGCCGCCGACGGCACCCTGGTCGCGCTGGCCCGGACCACGATGGTGGCCATGGATCGGGAGAGCGGCGCACCCACCCCCATCCCGCCCACGGCGCGGGCCGTCCTCGAGGCGCACCGCGGGGAACTACCGGCGCTGCGGCCCCAGGCCTGATCCGGGTTCCTCGATGCTGACCCTGCACCGCGCCGAACGCACCGATGTCCTCGCCGATGCGCTGGGGCAGGTGCTGACCACCCCGCTGGCCGACCCCATGCGCACCGAGGTGGTGGCGGTCCCGGCGCGTGGCGTGGAGCGGTGGCTGTCGCAACGACTGGCGACGCGACTGGGCGTCTCCGGAGCCGACGGAATCAGTGCCGACCGAATCGCTGCCGACGGGATCGCCGCCAACATCGACTTCTCCTCACCGGCTGCCCTCACCGACCTCGTCATCGAGCAGGTGACGACGTCGGGAGCGGAGTCCACCGCCACCGGCCTCTGGCAGCCGGGCTCGCTGGTGTGGCCGGTTCTCGACGTCCTCGACGATCTGATCACCGATCCGGCGCTGCGTGTCCTCGCGCGCCACGTCGGCCTGGGACCCGACGCCCGGGCCGACGACCCGCGGGTGGGTCGCCGGTATGCGACGGCCCGTCACATCGCCGACCTCTTCGAGCGGTACGCGCGTCACCGTCCGGGAATGCTCACCGGCTGGGCGTCGGGTGACGACACCGACGGCTCGGGACAGCGGTTGCCCGACGACATGACCTGGCAACCCCGGTTCTGGCGTGAGGTGCGCTCACGGATCGGTGCCGCCCATCCGGTCGAAGCGCTCGACGCGGTGTGCGAGCACCTGGCTGCCGACGCGACCACGACCGACCTGCCCGAACGGCTGTCGGTGTTCGGGCCGACCCGGGTGACCGAATCCTTCCGGCGGGTCGCCGCGGCCCTCGCGGTCCACCGCGACGTCCATCTGTTCATCCCGCATCCCGGACCCGCGCTGTGGGAGGCGATCGCGTCGCAACCGGCACCAACCGACCGGCGCCGCGCCTCCTGGACGCCGCCCACACTGCGAAATCCCCTGCTGGCCGGTCTGTCCCGCGATGTGCAGGAACTGCAACTGCGCATCATGGGTGACCTCGACGCCGACATCCACCATGCGCCTGCCGAGCCGACGGCCTCGCCCACCTCGGTCCTGGCGGCGGTACAGGAGGGCATTCGCGACGACACCGACCCGCGTGACCGGTCGGGCGCCCTGGCCCCGGACACCTCCGTCGAGGTGCATGCCTGCCACGGGCCCGAACGCCAGGTGGAGGCGCTGCGTGACCGGCTCCTGCACCTGTTCGACGCCGACGCCTCCCTGCAGCCGCGCGACGTCATCATCATGTGTCCCGACGTCGAGACCTTCGCGCCGCTGATCCGCGGCGTCTTCGGCCAGCCCGGGCTCGACCACCCCGCATCCGCGCTCCGCGTCCGGCTGGCCGACCGCGGACTGCGCCACGTCAATCCGATCCTCGACGTCGTCGCCCGTGTCGTGGAACTGGCCGCCGGCCGGGTGAGCGCCGGCGACGTCGCCGACCTGCTCGCCCTCGAGCCGGTGTCCCAACGGTTCGAGATGACCGACGACGACCTGGAATGGGTACGGGAATGGTTGTCGCGCACGGGTATCCGATGGGGGATCGACGACACCCAGCGCGCCCGATTCGGGTTGGCCGGATTGGCGCAGGGCACCTTCGACGTGGGTCTGGACCGCATCGCCCTGGGCGTGGTCGCCGGTGCGGGTGAGGGCCTGTGGTTGGGAACCGCGCTCCCGATGGAGGGACTGGAGAGTACCCAGATCGATCTCGTCGGACGGCTCGCCGAATTCGTCGACCGGCTCGGGGATCTGCTCGCCCGCATGGCCGAAAGCGCGCCGGCCGCCACGTGGGCGGCGGCGCTCCTCGACATCGTCGCCACCCTCACGGCAACCGCCCCCGGCGAGGAGTGGCAGACGGCGGCAGCAACCCGGGCGCTCACCGAATCCCTGGGTGACGGTGCCGATCCGGAATCCGACACCTCGTCGCGGGTGCTGCGGCTGTCGGATGTGCGGGATCTCGTGGCGACGATGATCGCGGGACGGCCGACGCGCGCGAACTTCCGTACCGGTGAGTTGACGGTGTGCACCCTGGTACCGATGCGGTCGGTGCCTCATCAGGTCGTCGTGCTGCTCGGCATCGACACCGATGCGTTTCCGCGCGCATTGCGGATCGACGGCGACGACGTCCTCGGCCGGGTGCCGATGCTCGGTGAACGGCAACCCCGCGACGAGGATCGGCAACTGTTTCTCGACGCCGTCAACGCCGCTCAAGAACACCTTCTCGTCTTCTACACCGGGGCCGACCCGGTGCGCGGTACTCGGGTACCGCCGGCGGTGGTGGTCAGCGAACTCACCGAGGTCGTCGCGGCATTGACCGGCACCGAACCCGACGCGGTGATCTGCCGGCACCCGCTGCACGGTTTCGACGCCCGCAACTTCACGCCCGGTGCGTTCGACGGCGTCGACGGACCATTCGGCTATGACACCGCCCTGCTCGCCGGGGCGCGGGCGGTCGGCGGTGACCATCACGCCCCCGCACGGGTCGCCGACATCACCATGCCCGCCGACTCGGAATCGGTGTCCGCCGACATCGAACTCGGTTCGCTCACCGCCTTTTTCGGGAATCCGATCGAGGGGTTCATCCGGCAGCGTCTCGGTGCCCGGCTGCCGGACGACGACGCCGAGGACTCCGACCGGCTCGACGTGGCCGTCGCCGGCCTCGACGAATGGGCCATCGGCGACCGACTGCTACGTCAGACACTCGCGGGCGTGGACCTGCGCACCGCCCAGATGGCCGAGATGCGCCGGGGGAGTCTGCCGCCCATCGAGTTCGGGCGCCGCGAACTGATCCGCATCTCGCAGCAGGTGGGCAACGTGCATCGGGTGGCGGCCGGGCTGCGCACCGGGTCGGGCGGCACCCGCGATGTGGTGCTCGACCTGCCTGACGGCGGCCGGCTGCACGGCAGTGTGCCGGATGTCCACGGCGAGAACATCATCGAGGCGACCTACTCCAAGATCCGGGCGAAGCAACGCCTCGCCGCATGGATACGGCTGCTCGCGACGACGTCAGCGCAGCAGCAGCAGTCCGCGCCGAGTGGCGAGAGAATCCGCACGGCGGTCGTCATCGGACGTGCCGACCGCAAGTCATCCCACGTGACGGAGGTGAACCTGCGGGTCCCCGACGATCCGACCGCGGTACTCGCCGACCTGATCGCGATCTATCGCCTCGGATTGTGCGTGCCGTTGCCCGTCCCGCTCGATCCCGGTCTGGCATACGCCGAGAAGTGTGTGCGGGGCAGCTCGGCGGAGATCGCGCGCCGCGCGGCGGAAGCGAAGTTCGACTATCGCTTCGGCGCGCAGGCCGATCCGTACATCCGACTCGCCTACGGTGACGACGTCACCACCGCGGTGGGATTCGACGCGCTCACCGAGGTGCCCATTCCCGACGATCGGCGGTGGTCGGCGATCGGTCTGGTACCCGGCGAGCCGATGTTCGGCGCGCTGGCCACCCGGATCTGGGAACCACTGCTGGCCCACGAGGTGATCCGATGACATCGCACCCCGAGGAATTCCCGGACACGGCAATGGCCGAGGCCGGGACGCGGGCCCCGCTCGCCTTCGACATCGTCGAGGGCGTCGGCGGTAAGACCACGGTCGTGGAGGCCAGCGCCGGCACCGGCAAGACCTACGCGATCGTCGACATCGCGGCCCGTCACATCGCCGAGGGGGTGGCCATCGACGAACTGCTCCTCGTCACGTTCAGTCGTTCGGCGACAGCGGAATTGCGGGAGCGGATGCGCAGCCGATTGTGGCGCGTCGCCGAGGCGATGAGTCCGGCGGCCACCACCGACACCGAGGCCGACCCCGGCACCGACCCGCTGCTGCGGATGCTGCTGACCGGCGATCCGGCCGACGTCGCGTCCCGCCGTGACCGACTCACCCGGGCACTGTCGGATTTCGACGCCTCCACCATCGCCACGACGCACACCTTCTGCAATCGCATGCTCGAGGCCCTCGGATTCCTCGGTGAGCGGGAACTGATCTACGAGATCGTCGAGGACGTCGACGATCTCGTCGATGACGCCGCCCGCGATCTGTACTTTCAGGGGTTCGTCCGCGACGCGGACGAACCGGTCTTCGGCCTCGACGACGCCATCGTCATCGCGAAGGACGCCGTCCGCAATCCCGGTGTGGCACTGGCACCGTCGGATCCGGTGGGGGAGAACGCCGACGCCGATGACCGCATCGCGGCCCGCCGGGTCCGCTTCTGCAACCGGGTCCGCGACATCGTCGACGAACGCAAACGGGTTGCGCGGGTGCGCACCTACGACGACCTCCAGATGATCCTGTATTCCATCGTCACCGACACCCATGTCGGCGACGACGCATGCGCTCGCATCCGCGACGCATTCGGTCTGGTCCTCGTCGACGAGTTCCAGGACACCGACCCCTTCCAATGGGAGATCCTGCGGCGCTGCTTCCACGGACACAAGCCGCTGGTGCTGGTCGGGGACCCCAAACAGTCGATCTACGCCTTTCGCGGTGCCGAGGTGCTCAGCTACCTCGATGCGGTCGCGGTGGCCGACGAGCGTCGCGCCCTCGAGAACAACTGGCGTACCGACGGTGACCTCGTCACCGCGCTGTACCGGGTGTACGGCGGTGCCAACCTGGGCAGTTCGCAGATCACCGTGTATCCGGTGGAATCGGCACATCCGGGCAGTCGCCTGCGCGGGCCGGGGGCGACCCCGCTGCGGGTGCGCTGGTTCGACGTCGACGACTTCCCGGTGCGCGGCCGCGGCGGATTCGCACCGGTGGGCGCGATTCGCGATGCCGTGATCGCCGATGTCGCAGCCGACATCACCCGACTGCTCTCGTCGGGTACCGAACTCACCGTCGACGGGCACACCCGGCCGGTGCATCCGGGTGACATCGCGATCCTGGTGGTGGCCAACAAGACGATCGAGCCGCTGCAGCGCGCGTTGGCCGATCACGGCGTCGGATCGGTGGTCGGCACCGGGACCAGCGTCTTCTCCACGATGAGCGCGCGGCACTGGTTGTGGCTGATCCGGGCGATCGAGTCGCCGTCGCGGACCGACCGGGTGGCGCTGGCCACGATGACCCCGTTGATCGGCTGGACACCCGAAGAACTCGCCGACGCGAGCGACGACGCACTGACCGAGTTGGCGGCCCAATTGTCGGACCTGGCAAAGGTATTCGACATCGGTGGCTTCGCCGCACTGGTGCAGCGGGTGCTCGGTGACCGGCGAGTGGCGGCCAGGGTGCTCGCCACCGCCGACGGTGAGCGTGCGTTGACCGACCTGATGCAGGTGGCCACGGTCTGCAACCGGCATGTGGTGGAGAACGATTGCGGTCTGTCGTCGGTGCAGGAATGGCTGGCCGATCGTATCGAGGATGTGTCGCGGTGGCGGCGATCCGACGAGCAGACGCGGCGCCTGGACCGGGACACCCACGTTGTGCAGATCATGACGGTGCATGCCAGCAAGGGACTCGCGTTCCCGATCGTGTACGTCCCGTTCGGCTGGGATGGCGCGCGGGTACCGTCTCCGAAGACGTTCCGCTTCCACGACGAGAACCAGACGCGGTTTCTCGACGTCGGTGGACCCGACACCACCGGACGGTCGCAACGTTTGCGCCGCAGCATCTCCGAGGAGTCGGGGGAGGATCTGCGGAAACTGTATGTCGCGCTCACCCGGGCCGCGTCGCAGGTCGTGATGTGGTGGGCACCGTCGCAGGGGACATCGCATTCGGCATTGCATCGCCTCGTATTCGGCCGTGCACCGGGATATCTCGCTCCGGGCACCGACATCCCGGAGACGGTCCCCGTGCCCGAACCGGCGGAATGCGCGGCCCGGCTGACCCAGCTGGGTGCCGGCACCTCGGCGATCAGCGTCGAACGCGCGGTCGGCGCGGACCCGGGTCGCTGGGAGTCGGGCACCGACGGTACCGAACCGGCGGAACTGTCGGCGGCGATCTTCGGCGGGAAGATCGACACCTCCTGGCAGCGCACCTCGTATTCGGCCATCATCGCCGGCGCCGCGCACGGTCCGGCCGCCGAAACCCCGGATGCCGGAAGCGAACCCGAGGCCGAGGTCATCGTTGACGAGCCGACGGATCCCGGTGGCGTCGCCGACGCCATCGATACCGGGACCGGCGGGGCGGCAGACGACGCCGGTATGTCCCTGATGAACGGCATGCCCTTCGGTGCGGCGTTCGGGACGCTCGTGCACGAAGTCCTCGAATACGTCGACACCGCGGCGCCGGATCGCCACGCCCATGTGCGCGATCTCTGCGCCCGGTCGGCGGCGCGATACGCACTGTCGGTGGACGCCGAATCGCTGACCACCGCCCTCGAGGCGGTGCTGACGACGCCGCTCGGTTTCGGAGACCTGTGGAGTGTCCCGCCGCGCGATCGGCTGGCCGAACTCGACTTCGAGCTTCCGCTGGGCGACGCCGACGGGGCGGCGGCACTCTCCGAGATCGCCGCGTTGATGGCACGGATGTTGCCCGACGACGACCTGCTGCGTGACTATGCCGGCATTCTCGGGGCACTGCCCGCCAGAACGCTCCGCGGCTTCCTCACCGGAAGCATCGATTCGGTGCTCCGAACACCGCAGGGGCGCTTCGTGATCGTCGACTACAAGACCAACCGGCTACGTCCCGGCGACCTGCACGCAACCGATTTCTCGGCTCCGGCGATGGCCGGCGAGATGATCCGTTCTCACTACCCGCTGCAGGCCTTGCTGTATTCGGTTGCGCTGCACCGGTATCTGCGATGGCGACTGCCGGGATACGATCCGGCCGAGCATCTGGGTCCGGTCCAGTATCACTTCGTGCGCGGCATGATCGGACCCGACACCCCGTCGGGGTGTGGGGTCTTCGAGTGGAACGTCCCCACCGAACTGATCACCTCGCTGTCGGATCTGTTGTCGGGGTCGGGGCTCGCCACGCGAGGCGCACGGTGAGCCGGGGTCCGGGCGAGGGGAGTGGAGTCGTGACGACATCCCTGGGGCCACAACGGGTTCTGGCCGCCGAGGGAATCCTCGGGCGTGCCAACGTCGCCGGATTCCTCGACGCCGCGGACGTGCACGTGGTGTCCCGCCTCGTCGACCTGTGCGGCGAATCGGTCTCCGAGGTCGCGCAACTCGCGGCCGCCTTCGCGGTCCGCGCGGTCCGTCAGGGTTCGACGTGTCTGGCGCTGGCCGACCTCGACCCGGTCGGCAGCAATCCGGCCGACATCGACGACGAGGATGCCTCGGCCGACCCGATGACACTCCCCACGGTCGACGAGATGGTGGACGCACTGCGCACCTGCCCGCTGATCGTGGGATCGGAGTCGGGACCCCTGCGTCCGCTGGTGCTGGTCGACTCCGATGACGGCCCGTTGCTGTATCTCAGTCGCTACTTCGAGCAGGAGGAGATCATTCGCACCGCGCTCGCCGAGCGTGCCGACGACGGTCCCGCGGTGGCGATCGCAGACATCGTGGCCGCCGTCGACGACGCGTTCGCCACGAGCCCGACCGCCTCACCCCGGCAACGACTCGCCGCCGCGATCGCGGCATCACGATGGACCTCGGTCCTGACCGGCGGTCCCGGCACGGGCAAGACCTATACGGTCGCGCGGATCCTCGCCGTTCTCGATCGGCTCGGCGGTTCACGCCTGCAGATCGCGGTATGCGCTCCCACCGGCCGGGCGGTCGCCCAATTGCAGGCGTCGCTGGACGGCATGCGGGGGGATGACACCACCGCGGACCCGGCGGTCCATGCGGTCACCGTCCACGGGCTGTTGGGGTGGCGACCGGGTTCGGTTCCGAGGTACGGACGTACCAACCGGCTACCGCACGACGTGGTCGTCGTCGACGAGACCTCGATGCTGTCGGTCACCGCGATGAGTCACCTGTTGGAGGCGGTACGGCCGACCGCCCGTCTCATCCTCGTCGGCGACCCGCACCAGCTCGCGTCGGTGGAGGCCGGAGCCGTCCTCGCCGACCTCGTGGAACGCGAACCCTCCGGGGTGCCCATCGACGCCGCGCTCGCGGATCTGGTGGCCACCGCAGGTCTGGCCGATGCCGAACTTCCCAGACTGGCCGACGGAATCGTCGCCCTCACCGACAACTTCCGCAACCGCGGCGGCATCGCCGCGGTGGCCGCGGCGGTCAATGTCGGCGACGCCGACCACGTCCTCGAACTGGTCGCCGACGATGCCATCGACGACGTCGTCCTCGTCGAACCCGAGGATCCGGGAATCCGCGCCGCGGTCGTCGCCTGGGGGCGGGCGCTGCGGTCGGCCGCGACGAGCGGTGACGCGTCGGCCGCACTCGACGCCCTCGACACCCATCGCGTGCTGTGCGCGCACCGGGAGGGTCAGTGGGGAGTGGAGGGATGGACCCGACGGATCGTCGAGTGGCTCGCGGAAGCCGCCGGACACGGCCATCTGATGGCGGACCGAACCCGCCCGATTCCCGGCGTGCCGATTCTGGTCACCGCCAACGACCGGCAGAACAAGGTGTTCAACGGGGACTGCGGGGTGATGATCCACCGCGCGGAGGGTGACGCCGTCGCCTTCCGGCGCAGCGAGTTCAGCGAGCCGGTGACGGTCGCGCCGCATCGGCTGGCCGAGACGATGTGGGCGTACGCGATGACGATTCACCGCAGTCAGGGCAGCCAGTTCGGCGCCGTGACCGTGGTGTTGCCACCCGCCGACTCCCCGCTGCTCACCCGAGAGTTGTTGTACACGGCCATCACTCGAGCACAGTCGACGGTACGGATCGTGGGAACACCCGAGATGCTGCGGGCGGCCGTCGACCGGCGGGTGCACCGCGCCAGCGGCCTGCGTTCGGCCATCCGCCCCATGATCGACCCCGAACCGTGAGCGGCCCCGAACCGTGAGCGGCCCCGAACCGACGCCGACCACCGAGCCCGAAACCTGAGCTCCCACGTCGTCGACAGCGCTCTCCGGCTCGTTGACAGCGCTCTGGTCCACGTTGACAGCGCTCGCCCACCCGTTGACAGCGCTCGCCCCCGGTGGTCGAGCCCGACGAGGCGCTAGCCGAGGAGGTGTCGAGGCCTCCGACGCCTGGGCTGGAAAGCGTGTCGGAGAACGTCGCCACGACATGGGCGCTGTCAACGCAGCACCGAGCGCTGTCAACGCGGAGCCGGGCGCCGTCAGGGGTCCTCCAGAGGGCCCTACAGATCGATGCCACCACGCACGAGATCGCGCCGGATGTAGTTCTCGATACCGAGCAAGGGGTCCCGCTTCTCCGGGGGCAGATTCATGAGATGGGAGATCATGTAGCTGCGCTCGACCTCGGAGCGGTGTGCACGAATGGCCGCCGCCTTGCGATCCACCCACTTCGACACGTCGAGTTCGAGGTCGATCATCCCGGGCTGGGTACCGGGCAGCGCGTACTTCGACATGGTCGGGAACAAGTCGTCGGCGACGGCCTCGACCATCCAGATGGGGACGGTCGCCAGATACAGCGATTTCACCCGCCACGGCGGTCCGGTGCTGCGGTGCAGCATGGGTACCGCGGCGGCGTCGGCCGCGGCGCAGGCGAGCCGGTTGGCATGCACGTGATCGCGGTGCCCGTAGATCCCCGCGGCGTCGTAGGTGATGACGATGTCCGGCTTGAGGCGCCGGATGTGCCGGACGAGTTCTTTGACCTGGCGGTCGAACCTGCCGTCGCAGAATCGCTCACGCCCCGGTGCGGACTCGGGCACACCGTCATCGGCGTAGCCCATCATGATCGGTTCGGAGGTCACACCCAGTTCCTGCAATGCCTGACACAACTCGGCGTGCCGTGAGGTCCCGGGCGCCCAGGTGGTGGTCACCACCGATATCTCGCCACCGAGGTCGACGTGACGGGCGATTGTGCCACCGGTCCACAGGGACTCGTCGTCGGGGTGGGCATGAACGCACATCACGCGGGGGAGCGTCATCGGCGGCGCGGCCTCCCATGGGTTCTGGTGTCGGGGGGTTCTGGTCTCGGGGGTTCTGGTGTCGGGGTCGAGCGATGGTCGGGCGGTGGGCAATCCCTTGCCGGAATCGTCACACCCTGTTCAGGGTACTTGTTCCGGTGCTCGCTAAGATTCTTCGTTGTTCGATCAGCTGTCACGTGGAGGTCGTCGTTGAGTACTGAATCCGAAGTCCGGGAATTCCAGGCCGAGACCCGGCAACTGCTGGACCTGATGGTCCATTCGATCTATTCGAACAAGGACAGCTTCCTGCGCGAGCTGATCTCCAACGCGTCCGATGCGTTGGACAAGCTGCGCCTGGAGTCCTTGCTGAACAAGGATCTCGACGTCGACACGTCGGATCTGCACATCACCCTCGACGCGCAGGGCGGCGGCGATGACGCCGACGGTGCGCCCCGCACGCTGACCGTGCGCGACAACGGCATCGGCATGTCGCGCGAGGAGGTCATCGAACTCATCGGCACCGTCGCCAAGTCGGGCACCGCCGAACTGCGCAAGAAGCTCGCCGAGGCGGGCAAGGCCGGCGACGCGGCCACCACCGAGGAACTCATCGGTCAGTTCGGTATCGGCTTCTACTCGACGTTCATGGTGGCCGACTCCGTCGTCCTGGTCACCCGCAAGGCGGGCGAAGAGACCGGAACGCGCTGGGAATCCACCGGCGACGGCACCTACACCATCGGTGACGTCGACGACGCGCCCCAGGGCAGTGCGGTCACCCTGACGCTCAAGCCCGTCGACACCGAGAATCACCTGCACGACTACACCGACCCGGCGACGCTGCGTTCGCTGGTGAAGAAGTACTCCGACTTCATCGGCTGGCCGATCCGGATGGACGTGGAGAAGACCACCACGACACCGGCCGCCGAGGAGGGTGGCGAACCGACGACGGTCACCACCGTCGAGGCCGAGACCATCAACTCGATGAAGGCCCTGTGGGCACGCTCGCGTGACGAGGTGTCCGACGAGGAGTACGAGGAGTTCTACCGGCACGTCTCCCACGGCTGGGACAAGCCGTTGGAGATCATCACCCTCAAGGCCGAGGGCACCTTCGAATACCAAGCGCTGCTGTTCATTCCGACTCAGGCGCCATTCGACCTGTTCATGCGGGAACGCAACGTGGGCATCCAGCTCTACGTCAAGCGGGTGTTCATCATGGACGACTGCGACGAACTGATGCCGGAATACCTGCGGTTCGTCAAGGGTGTCGTCGACGCGGCGGACCTGTCGCTCAACGTCTCTCGCGAGATCCTGCAGCAGGACCGTCAGATCCGAGCCATCCGGCGCCGCCTCACGAAGAAGATCATCTCCACCGTCAGCGAGATGCGGGCCGCGCGCGCCGAGGACTACCAGACCTTCTGGACCACCTTCGGACGCGTCTTCAAGGAAGGTCTGGTCAACGATTTCGACAATCGCGACGCCATCCTGAAGGCCTCGGTCTTCGCCTCCACCCACAGCGACGACGACCTGACCTCGCTGGCCGACTACGTCGGACGGATGCCGGAGAACCAGAAGTCGATCTACTACATGACGGGCGAATCGCGTCAGCAGATCGAGAGCTCACCACACCTGGAGGCGTTCCGTGCCAAGGGAATCGAGGTGCTCGTCCTCGACGACCCGGTGGACGAGATGTGGGTCGGATCGGGCCTGGAATTCGAGGGCAAGAGTTTCCAGTCGGTCGCCAAGGGTGCGGTGGATCTCGACGCCATCGACGGCGAGTCGGAATCCGACGACGCCGCAGACGAGACCAAGTCCGCCGAGTTCGCGCCGCTGCTCACGTGGCTGGGTGAGGCGCTGTCCGACGACATCACCGAGGCGCGGCTGTCCAAGCGCCTCACCGAATCCGCCGCCTGCCTGGTGGGTGACGACTTCTCGATGTCGCCGCAGCTGGAGAAGCTCTACCGCGCCTCCGGCCAGGAGGTCCCCAAGACCAAGCGCGCTCTGGAACTCAACGCCGATCACCCGCTGGTGACCGGTTTGAACACCGCATTCGGGGCGTCGGAGGATCATTCGGCGCTCATCCCGACCGCACGCCTGGTCTACGGCATGGCGCTGATCGCCGAGGGCGGCGAACTCGACGACCCTGCGGCGTTCGCGCGGCTCCTGGCCACCCAGCTGACCGACTCCCTCGCGACACCGCAGGGGTGAGTCTGCCGCCGACCACCCCGCGCGCATCCCGGTGGCGATGGATCGCCGGGGGTGCCGCGGTGGTGGCGGCGGCCGTCCTGCTCGTGGCGGTGCTCATCGTGCGGGTGCCGACCACGGCCCCGGAGCAGCCGACCACACCGGAGGAGACGGTGCGGGCCTTCCTCGATGCACTCGCCCGCACCGACGGCGCCACGGCCCGACGGCTCATCGTGACGGGGCCGGCTGCGGGGCCGTCAACGACATTCCTCACCGACGACGCGCTGGCCCGCCAGCAGGAGGCGGCCCCGATCGGTGACGTGCGCATCACCGGCACCGGCACCACCGGCACCAGTGAGGCCACTGACACCACCGCCGAATCGCCCGCACCGACCGGCGACCGTGCGGTCGTCGGTGCGGCGTTCCGCATCGGTGATCATGCGGTGAGCACCACCTACACGCTCACCAGGAACCAGGGACGGTGGTTGCTAGCCGATGGGGTTCGGTCGGTCTCGATCGCCGCGAGCCCCATCCCCGGGCTCACCCTGTTCGGCATCCCGGTGGCCGGTCACGCAAGCGCGTACGTGTTCCCGGGGCGCCTCGTGTGGGGCAGTGCCGATCCGTATCTGGCGGTGGCGGCCCCCGACGGTACCGCCACCGACGCCGCCGACGTGCCCGGCGGCTCCGCGGCAATACCGACCCCGGATCTCGTCGCCGCGCTGAGCGAGTCGGGACGGCGCGCCGTCGATGCCGCCCTCACCCGCCATCTCGACGGCTGTGCGTCGTCACGCCAGGCCGACGCGTCGACGGACCGGCCCGGCTGCGTTCAGCGGCTCTTCCGGGATGCCCGGCCAGGCTCCGTGCAGTGGACGGCACCCGACGACCTCGACGACCTCGTCGTCGACGTCGACCAGGCGGACCCGACCCGGGTGTCAGTCTTCGGCAGCGTCACCTGGCATGTGGGCTACACGCCGACCTACGGTGACCGACCGGTCCGGACCACGGTGGAGCAGCCGACGGAGGGCACCGTGGACATGACCGGCACCCCGACGCCCACCTATACACCGTCGGACGGGTGACGGTTCGGATGCCATGATCTCGATCAGGACGCCTCGTCGAGTGGTCGGTCGTCTGCGATCGCGCGATGGTGCGCCTCGAGTCCGACCACGTTGATGTCGTTGGCGCGGAACATCGGCTGCAGTCGAACACCGTGGCGTGCAGCGCATTCGGTGAGCAGGATCGCCCATCCTCGGTCGCGGGGCGTGATGCCGTCCGCGCCCGGGCGACTCAGCAGGCACGCCATCGACATCCCGATGGTGTTCTGCAGCGTCTCGCCGAACCGGAGCATGAGCAGATCGATCAACTCGGGGTCCGGCATGGTCGGCAGTGGAAGCTTGTTGATGGCCTTGATCAGGCGGCTGTCACGCTCGACGAACAGCAGCCACAACATCGGTTCACCGAATCCCAGCGGTCCCATGAGTGCGCGCCAGCGTTGCCTCAGATCGTCGGCGTCATGGAACGGCAGGTCGGCGGTGTCGATCGGTGGGATCGGGTCGGCGTCGGGCAACGCGTCCGGCGGTGTGGCGGTCGTCGGATCGGGGATGGGTGAGGTGTTGTGTGTCATGGTCTGATCGTGCGCCCGATCTCGGGTCGAGCGGCCGGCACGATCCACACCTGTGGATGCCGACGTTGACACCGGCGGCACAGTTCGGCCATGATGTCCGGCCACCATGACAGACTCGGGTGATGGGCATACTCACCCCCGTGGCGGTCAGGATCGGGTCGATCCCGTGGATGCCGCGGTATCTCCCGCAGATCGTCAAGTGCGACAACGCTCTTCGAAAGGTCACCGGCGAACGCTACGGCCTGCTCGACATCGCCGGACTGCCCAACACCACGGTCGTGGTCGCGGGCCGCCGCAGCGGTGTCGAACGCCAGACCCGGCTGCTGGCGGTACCTCGCCCGGGCGGCTCGTGGCTGATCGCGGGTTCCTACTTCGGCGGTCCGACGACGCCGCAGTGGGTGTACAACCTGCGTGCGACCGACACCGCCGCGATCCTCGACCGGGGAACGGCGGTGCCGGTGCGGGTGCGCGAGTTGCACGACCAGGCGCGTGCGGATGCCTGGCAGGATCTGCGCGCGGTCTGGCCCAACTTCGACCTGTACGAGGTACGCACCGATCGGCTGATCCCGGTGTTCGAACTGACACCGATCGAACCCGGGTGACCGCCCGGAGCGTCTTCTGAGGGGCTCCGGTTCCGAGGGCTCCGGCTCAGGACCCGCTGAAGTTCGGCTTGCGCTTCTCGAACACGGCGGTGATTGCCTCGGTGAGGTCGTTGCTCGGCAGGAACGCGGCGTTCCACGCGGCGACGAACCGCAGGCTGTCGGCCTGATCGGCGATGCGGCCGTGATCGAGGACCTCCTTGATGCCCGAGACGACCAGCGGCGGGTTGTCGGCGATCTCGCGGGCCGTCGCGCGGGCGGCGTCGAGGGCCTCGTCGGGGGTCGGGTAGACGTCGTTGACGAGCCCGATCTTCTCGGCGCGGGCGGCGTCGATGTCCTTGCCGGTCAACGCCAACTCGCGCAGGTGGCCGTCGCCGATGATCCCGGGGAGGCGGGCCAGGCTGCCGACGTCGGCCACCATCGCCACCCGGACCTCGCGCACGCTGAACTTCGCCTCGGCGCTCGCATACCGGATGTCGGCGGCCGAGATGAGGTCGACTCCGCCACCGATGCACCATCCGGAGATGGCGCAGATGACCGGTTTACGACAGTCCGCGACGGCGGTGATCGCCGCCTGCATCCGGGTGATGACTCCGTGGAAATCGGTGCGGGCCTTGGCCTTCGCGCCGTCGGCGAGGGCGGGTCCGAGGTCGCCGGCCATGGCCGCGAGGTCCAGGCCGTAGGAGAAATGCTTGCCCGCCCCGCGCAGGATCACCGCGCGGACGGCGTCGTCGGCGTCGAGGCCGGCGAACAACTCGGGCAGTTCCTGCCAGAAATCCGGTCCCATCGCGTTGCCCTTGCCCGGACCGATCAGGGTGACTTCGGCGATGTGGTCGTTGACGGAGACCTCGAAGGCCTTCCAAATGTCCTCACTCATGGCTAGGAGGTTACTCGGTGGTCACTTGAGGCCTGTCGGAACCGCCGTAGCACGTCTCGACCGCGTGGAGGGCGTCACGTCGAGGAGGCAAGAACGGTCAAGCACATCCGTGCCGACGCCGCGGATACTTGCTCTCATGACGACGATGCGCGGTCGACGATGACGGGCCCGGGTCACGACCGCATCCGGCAGTTGCTCGATGCAGTACTCGACGACGACAACGACACCCTGGCAACGATGGCCGAGCGGGCACATTCGTCGGCGTTTCACTTCGGCCGGCAGGTGAGCAGGTATTCCGGTGAGGCACCCCTGGCCATGCGTCGGCGGGTGATGCTCGAACGCGCCGCGTGGTATCTGCAACGCGGGTCCCGGGTCACCGACGTGGCCTTCGATTCCGGGTACGAATCGGTGGAGGGATTCAGCCGCGCGTTCGCCCGTGCCTTCGGTCATCCACCGAGCACCGCACCGGCGCGGCGTGATCGGGGGCACTGGCTCCCCGCACCCAACGGTATCCATTTCCACTCGCCGACGGTGCTCTACGTCGCCGCCGGGCGCGGGACCGACCAGTACGACGAGGCCGCATCCGGCGACATCCTGGCGATGATGATCCGTCACGACATCGACGACACCACCGCACTGCTGTCGGCCTCGGCGGTGCTCGACGACGCGGACTATCGTCGAATCATCTTCCCCGGCAACAAGATTCTTCAATGGCAGGGCGACGACGACTCGATCGCCCACGTGCTCACCCATCTGGTGACCGACAAACGTCCATGGCTGGCGTGCATCGAGGGTGGCCGGGCACCCGAGGCGGTCTCCGACGACCTCGCCGGACTCACCGCACTGCATCACGAGGTATCCGCGGAGTGGATCGCGTTGACGCGTGACATCGACCAGCGCGGCGCGTGGTCGGACCGCGTCATCGACGCCCTGTGTGAGCCACCGGAATCCTTCGTACTGTCCCAGATCGTCGCCCACGTGCTGACCTTCGCCGCCCATCGTCGGCAACTCGTGCGCATGATGCTGCGCGACGCCGGCGTCGACGTCACCACGCCGTCCCTCGACCCCGACCCGATCATGTGGCACCGCAACCGATCCGGAGGATTCCGATGACCGCTTTCCGCTACTTCACGGCCACCACCCTCGACGGCTTCCTGGCCGATGACGACGACAATCTCGACTGGCTGCTGAGCCAACCCATCGACGAGTCCGGACCCATGAATCACACCGACTTCATCGCCGACGTCGGCGCACTGGTCATGGGTGCCACCACGTATCGGTGGCTCCTCGATCACGAGGTGACCGCCGGCAGGCCGTGGCCGTACTCGGTGCCGACCTTCCTGTTCACTCACCGTGACGACGCTGCCGTGTCGCAGACGATCCGCGTGGTCTCCGGTGATCCGAGGGATCTGCGCGCCCAGATCGTCTCCGCCGCAGGCGATCGGGACGTGTGGGTGGTCGGCGGGGGAGATCTCGCCGCGCAGTTCGCCGACGCGGGCATGCTCGACGAGATCCTGGTGTCGATAGCGCCGGTCACCTTGGGCAGCGGTCGACCGTTGTTCACCGCGGCCTACGATCTCACTCTGACGTCGGTCGAGCGCAACTCCGCATTCGTCTGCGCCCGTTACGATGTCGTGGGTCCGCGGCGCGCCGGTGTGGGCCCGGGGGATGTCGGCTCGGGGGCCCTCAGCCCGGGGTGAGTGCCGGTCCGGAGATCAGCGGCAGGTCGAGTGTGGTCCGCAGCCCGGCGGGCCCGGCGACGACCGCGGGGATCGCGTTGACCACCCGGCCGACGCCGGCGACGATCGCGGCGTGATTGTGATCGCCCTTGCGGCTGGTCGGGCAGATGTCGACGCGATACGACGGCTCGCCGGTGATCTCGACGCGGTAGCAGCCCCCATCCTGGGCCGGCTGCGCCCAATCCGGACGCAGATCCCCACGCAGTCGCGTGACATGCTCGACGACGATCGCCGGGCGTCCGTCGACCATGCCGATGATCTCGAAACGCACCGCCGCGCGGGTCCCCTTGGGCACCGTTCCGGCGGCGATCTCGAATTCCTCTGGGGCGGGCTCACTCTCGTGCCGTTCGACGATCTCGTCGACGACGACTCCGGACGCGGCGGCGAGTTCATGAATGGTGGTGCCCCACGCCAGCGAGAGCACACCGGGCAGGAACAACATCGGGGTCTCGTCGAGGGGCTTGGCGAATCCCATCACGTCGAACATCACCTCGGCACCGTCGTAGGTGGCGTAGTCCGCGATCTCCATACAGCGGATCTGCTCGATCCGCTGACACGTCCCGGCGAACGCGAGGGGGATGAGGTCACTGGCGAACCCGGGATCGACGCCGGAGATGAACACACTCGCGTCGTGTTCGGTGGCGACCGCCACGATCTTGTCGATGGCCTTGTCCGGCATGGCGCCCCACGGATACTGCAGGGTCACCGGCGCGGTGCCGACGACGTCGATGCGCGCGGCGAGGATGCGCAGCACGTCGTCGAACGCCTCGATCGGCCGGGTGTCACCCATGGCGGTGTACACGATGCAGTCGGGCTTCGCGGCGATCAGTGTGTCGAGATCGCCGACGGCGGAGACGCCGGTGACGGTGCTCGACCCGGCGAGGGCACCGGCGTCGCGGCCGATCTTGTCCGGGGTGTGCACGCAGGCCCCCACCAGCTCGAATCGCGGGTCGTCGATCAGCTGGGTGAGGGCGAGTCGGCCGGCGTTGCCGGTGCCCATCACGCCCACGCGGATCGCTGCTGCTTGTTCGGTCACTCTGCCATCGCTCTCGTCGTGGTGAACATCTGTCCGTGGTGAACATCTGTCCGGACTCCTGTCCATATCAGTAGACCACGTTCAGTAGAACGTGTTCTCATTTTCGCGTTTCGCCTGTATGGTTGCTCGCCATGGGACGTGTGGACGGCAAGGTCGCAATCATCACCGGCGGTGCCCGAGGTATGGGCGCCGAGCATGCACGGGCGCTGGTCGCCGAGGGTGGCACGGTCGTCATCGGCGACATTCTCGACGATGAGGGCAAGGCGCTCGCCGAGGACATCGGTGACGCCGCGCGCTACGTACACCTCGACGTGACGTCGCCGGAGGACTGGCAGGCGGCGGTGGCGACCGCGACCGACGACTTCGGCAAGGTCAACGTTCTGGTGAACAACGCCGGCATCGTGAACGGCTCGACGATCCAGAAGTTCCGCCTCGACAAGTGGAAACAGATCATCGACGTCAACCTCACCGGCACATTCCTGGGCATCCAGACGGTGGCCGATCCGATGATCGCCGCCGGCGGCGGGTCGATCATCAACGTGTCGTCGGTGGAGGGGCTACGCGGAAGTCCCTGGGCGCACGGCTATGTCGCGTCCAAATGGGGCGTGCGCGGACTCGCGAAGTCGGCCGCACTGGAATTGGCGCCGCACAACGTGCGCGTCAACTCCATCCATCCCGGTCTGATTCGCACACCGATGACCGAGGGCCTGCCCGAGGACATGGTGAAGGTGCCGATGGGACGGGCGGCCGACTCGTCGGAGGTCTCGACCTTCGTGGTGTTCCTGGCCAGCGACGAGTCGTCCTACGCCACCGGCGCCGAATTCGTCATGGACGGCGGACTGTCAGCGGACGTGCCGCACAAGTAGATCCGGCGCCGTTGCCTCGGTGTCGCACGTGCCATCACGCAACCTCACTCGGTGCCGTAGATCCGGTCGCCGGCATCGCCGATACCCGGCAGGATGTACCCGCGGTCGTCGAGTTCCCGGTCGATACCCGCGGTGAAGATCGGCACCTCGGGATGTGCACCCTGTAGCGTCGCGATGCCCTCCGGGCAGGTCAGCACGCACACGTAACGGATCGATCGGGGACGGTACTCCTTGAGCCGGTCCACGGCGGCCACGGCCGAATGTCCGGTCGCCAGAAGCGGATCCACCACCACGACGTCGCGTTCGTCGAGTTCCTTGGGCATCTTGAAGTAGTACTCGACCGGGATGTGGGTCTTCGGATCGCGATAGAGACCGATGTGTCCGATGCGCGCGCCGGGGACCACCGTCAGCATGCCGTCGGCCATCGAGGTGCCGCCGCGCAGGATCGCGGCGAACACCAGCTTCTTACCGTCGATCACCATACCGGTGGTGACCTCCATCGGCGTCTCGACCTTGACCTCCTGCATCGGGATGTCGGTGAGGACGTCGTAGGTCATCAGCGTGGAGATCTCGTCGAGGAGGCGCCGAAAGTCGTTGGTGGAGGTCTGTTTCTGGCGCATCAGGGTGAGTTTGTGTTGCACCAGTGGATGATCGATGACGTGCACGTCGTTCATGGAGGTCTCCTCACGCGAATCCGTTGATGTGAAGCCGTCGGTCAGAAGACCGTGCCGTCGCTGGCGATGTCCAACGGCGGCAATCCGTCTCGGAGTGTGCGGGCGGTTTCGCGTCCGGCCGCCCAGGTGCCACCCTCGAGGACACAGGCCAGCGGCAACTCGGCCGGTGTCATGCCGAGATGATCCGCGACCAGGGGGGCGACCTCGTCGAGCAGCGCGACGGTCAGCGCTCGCCACTCGACGATGAACTCGTCGTCGACATGCCACCGGGTGGTCAGGGCGTCGGCGGGTAGGGGAACGAGCACCCCGGTGTCGAGGAGCAGACCACCATTGCGGTATTCGGGCAGTGCGGTGAGCGCGCCCAGATCCCCGACGTCGATGCCGGCCCACTCGAACGGTTCCAGCAGTGAATAGGTCAGCCATTGCGACAGCTTGTGAAACGGCATCCACCCGGCGGTGCTGCCCGCACCATCGACCGCGCTGTGGTGCCAGCAATCGCCCAGAGCGACCTCGCCGATCCGGTTGTCCGACGGCCAGATCGGCGACAACGTGTCGAGCAGCAGCGACAAGATGTCGTGCGCGCCGACCGCGCCGCCCGCGGCGGTTAGATGATCGTAGAGGTCGCCCGGCCGCCGGGAGACGAAGACGTCGGGCCGGGCGTCGAGGGCGTCGGCGAGCCGATGCAGAACCGCCAGACGGCCGGCCAGTCCGACGAGCGGTGTGGCGGGACCGACGCCGAACGCGGCGGCGAGTGCGGCCTCGTCGATGGACCGCAGACCCGCGGCGTCCACCCGAAGCGGCACATCGGGATCCGAGGAGAATAGGCCGCCGATGAAGGCATGCACACTGGCCACCGCGAGGCCCTCGGATCGATGCACCCGCTGCCCGGTGCCGGGTTCGTCGAAGTACCACTGTGCGCCGGCGCCGGCGTCGAGCAGAACGCTGACGACGGCGAGGTCGATCTGGGTGCGGGCCCGTTCGGCGGCGCCGACCTCACCGAGTCGGATGTCGAGGTCGGCGACCCGATCGACCCCGCCGACCTCGAAATGTCGCCATCGGCTGTGATACGGGATCGCGAGGTCGGGGTAGCGGGTGCGGGTGACCTCGGCGACCAGCGTCACGACGTCGCCGATGTGGTCGTCGTCGATACGGAACCACGACGAGCGGCCGGAGCGTGACCGATCCAGCAATGCCGTTGCGCGACGGCGGATCTCCGCGGTCGACCGTAGCGTCGCGACGGCGTTCGCGGTGTCGGCCGAACCGTCGACCCGGGTGCCGGCGGTCATCCGGAGAGTCCCCGGCCCTTGACCTGACGCAGATCGTCGGTGGTCGGCACCGCGCCGCTGGTGAAGTAGCCGGCCGCCATCTTGGCGTCGATCTCGACGCGGGCGTCGGCCGGGATCAGTTCCATCGGGATGTCGACGCGCTCACCGACACTGATCCCGGAACCGGTGATCGCGTCGTACTTCATGTTGCTCATCGACACCAGGCGGTCGATCTTGGTGATACCCAGCCAATGCAGCACGTCGGGCATGAGTTCCTGGAATCGCATGTCCTGCACGCCGGCGACGCATTCGGTGCGCGCGAAGTACTGGTCGGCGGTGTCGCCGCCCTCCTGACGTTTGCGGGCGTTGTAGACGAGGAATTTGGTGACCTCGCCGAGTGCTCGGCCCTCCTTGCGCGAATAGGCGACCAGGCCCACGCCGCCACGCTGCACCCCCTGGATGCATTCCTCGATCGCGTGGGTGAGGTAGGGACGGCAGGTGCAGATGTCGGACCCGAACACGTCCGAGCCGTTGCATTCGTCGTGGACCCGGGCGGTGAGCTCGGTACCCGGATCCGACAGCTTCGTCGGGTCACCGAAGATGTAGACCGTCTGGCCGCCGATCGGTGGCAGAAACACCTCCAGATCCGAACGCGTCACCAACTCCGGGTACATGCCGCCGGTCTCCTCGAACAACACCCGCCGCAATTCGGTCTCGGTGCAGCCGAACCGCTCGGCCACGCCCGGCAGCCACCACACCGGTTCGACGGCCGCCTTGGTCACCAGGGCGGCACCGGTCGGCAACAGCACCTCGCCGTCGGGATGCAACCGCCCCGACGCGATGGCCTCGGCGATCTCCGGGAGGATGACGTGCGCCTTGGTGATGGCGATGGTGGGTCGGATGTCGTAACCCCGGGCCAGCAACTCCGGGAACGACTCCGCGATCGTCGCGCCCCACGGATCGATGCTGACGATCGACTTCGGATCCGACCACTGCGGATGAGGTCCGACGATGTCGGTGGGTGAGGTGTTGGTGAGATCGGCGCGGTGCTCGCGCGACAACGCACCGGCGGCGACGGCCAGCGCGCGGTACACGCTGTAGGAGCCGCTGTGGGTTCCCACGACGTTGCGGTGTGCGCGATCGGTGGTGGTCGCGATGACCGGCCCGCGCGCCTCGGCGGTCGGCGCGCCCCAGGTGATCGACGGTGCCGCGGATCCGCCGCTGTGGGAGGTCAGGCGGATGTGGCCGGGGGGCCGCCCGCTCGCTGTGGTCGCCATTGCCCATCCTCTCCGCGTCGTCCCGGTCCTTCACCGGAAACGATCGACGTTCTGGTGGATCCCGCTGTGGTGGATCCGTCGATACCGGTCTCACCGGTGTCGAGGAAACCGCCAGCATAGTCACGGATCCGGGCGCCTGCCCGGCGAAGCACACGCGGAGTACCCGCGGTGGCGCTCACCGTTGGCTTCCTCGTCGATGCACCGACACCGCGTAGTCGCCTCCGGTGAACCGATCCCCATCCCAGGTGGCATATCGGTCGACCGCCGTGAGGCCCGCCGTCTCGGCGTGACTGTCGTAGTCGGACAACGACAGTCGTCCCGGCCTCACCGAGAACCCGGCCACCAGCAGACCACCCGGACGCAGTCGCGCCGCGCACTGAGCGAGTACCCGCGACTCGGAACCGGGGGTGAGGAAGATCATCACGTTCCCGGCGAGCACGACGACGTCGAACCGGTCGGTCACGTGATCGGAGAGTTCGGCGAGATCGGCTGTCACCCAGTCGATGTCGCCACACTTGTCCCGGGCGGCGGCGAGCATGCCGTCGTCGGCGTCGACACCGACGACGGAGTATCCGCGTCGATGCAGTTCGATGCCCACCCGTCCGGTCCCGCAACCCGCGTCGAGGACCCGGGTGCCGTCGACCTCCGTCAGCAGGGATTCGACGAGATCGGCCTCCCCGTGGATGTTGTCCCCGGATGCCGCCAGCTGCTCCCACCGCTGGTCGTAGTCACGGCCGCGCGGCGCCGACGTCGTATCCCATCGTGTCATCACTCCAGTGTGCTCCCGGGCGCCGGCGGAAACCACGTTGACCGTTGTTCGCACCGAGTCCGGCCGGGTGATCGCTTCATCGGGTGTCGGCGCACTGCGCCGTGAGGGGGTTTCCGGCGTGCGCGCCGGCAGCAGATAGCTCTCGTCATCGGAACGCGGACGTCACCAGGTGACGTTCGCGCCCTGAGTCACGCCCATCGGGCGCGTCCCCATCTCATTCCCGACGATCACCAGGAGTTCTATTTCTCATGCACCCATTGTCCGAATCCGACATCCGTACCGCTCTCGTCAACGCCTCGGTCTCCGAACGCAGATCCCTGCACCTTCCGCCCGACTTCGACGAGATCGGTTGGGCCGAAATCGATTACCTCGGGTGGCGGGATCCCAAGTCGCCGACCGTCGGCTATCTCGTCATCCAGCGCGACGAACGTCCCGTCGGTCTGATGCTGCGAGCGGGTGCGGTACCCCCACGCACCCGGCCGCAGTGTGTGCTGTGCGAGGACATCTCGCTCCCCAACGAGGTGGTGTTGTTCAGTGCCCGCCGCGCAGGTGCGGCCGGACGCAAGGGAGACACCGTCGGCACCCTGATCTGTGCGAACTTCGAATGTTCGCGCAATGTGCGGCGGCTACCATCCTCGGCGATGGCCGGCGACGACCCCGAACGTGTGCGCCTGGCCCGCATCGACGGGCTTCGTGAGCGCGTGCAACGTTTCGTGGCGCGGGTGTGCTCGTGACATGACACGACAGGGGCCATGACACGACAGGGCGCCCCCGGGAATCCGGGGGCGCCACCGCGTCACGAAGCCGCATCACGCGGCAGGTGCGATCAGTCCAGGTCGTACCGATCGAGTTCCATCACCTTGGTCCACGCCTTGATGAAGTCGACGACGAACTTCTCCTTCGAGTCGTCCTCGGCGTACACCTCGGCGAGGGCACGGAGATCGGAGTTGGCACCGAACGCCAGATCGACGCGGGTCCCGGTCCACTTCTGTGCACCCGTCTCCCGGTCGGTGGCGACGTAGGTGCCGTCATCGGCCGGCGCCTTGCTCCACTCGACATCCATGTCACAGATGTTGACGAAGAAGTCATTCGTCAAGGTGCCGGGCGTCTCGGTGAGCACACCATGGGCAGAACCCTGGTAGTTCGCACCCAGCACCCGCAGACCACCGACGAGGACCGTCATCTCCGGCGGCGACAGGGTCAGCAGATTCGCCTTGTCGACCAGATTGAACTCGGCAGGCAACTCGTTGCCCTTGCCCTCGTAATTGCGGAAACCGTCGTACTTCGGCTCCAGGTAGGCGAACGACTCGGTGTCGGTCTGATCCTGGGTGGCGTCGGTCCGGCCGGGCGTGAACGGCACCGACACGTCGAATCCGGCGTCCTTGGCCGCCTTCTCGATGGCGGCGACGCCACCGAGGACAACG
This sequence comes from Gordonia oleivorans, assembly GCF_040044975.1. NCBI lineage: Bacteria > Bacillati > Actinomycetota > Actinomycetes > Mycobacteriales > Gordoniaceae > Gordonia > Gordonia oleivorans. The sequence goes on along the minus strand of NZ_JBDZDI010000012.1, from coordinate 12,162 downwards.
AGATCGGCGAACGACACCTTCGGTCCGCTCTCGGCGTTGAAGGCCTGCTGCACACTCTCGAGCTTGGCGATCACCTGTGCCAGCTCGTCGGGTTCGGCCGATTCCCAACCGAGTTGCGGCTGCAGGCGGATGCGGCCACCGTTGGCGCCGCCGCGGTAGTCGCTGCCACGGAAGGTCGCGGCCGACTTCCACGCCGTCGAGACCAGTTGCGCGACACTCAATCCCGACTCGAGGATCGATGCCTTGAGGCTGTCGGCGTCGGAATCGGAGATCGTCGGGCCCTGCTGGGCGGGGACGTTGTCCTGCCACAGGTAGGTCTCCGACGGCGCGAGCGGACCGCGGTACCGGATGGCCGGTCCCATGTCGCGGTGCAGGAGCTTGAACCACGCCTTGGCGAACTCCTCGGCCAGCTCCTCCGGATGATCGAGCCAGCGCCGGGTGATCTCACCGTAGGCCGGGTCGAAGCGCATCGTCAGGTCGGTGGTCAGCATCGCCGGGTGGGTCTTGCCCTCGCCCTGGGCCATCGGGACGGAGTTGGCCCACCCGTTGTCCTTGGGCTTCCACTGGTTGGCGCCGGCCGGGCTCTGAGTGAGTTCCCATTCGTTGCCGTAGAGGATCTCCAGGAAGCTGTTGTCCCACTTGGTCGGGGTGTGGGTCCAGGTGACCTCGATACCACTGGTGATGGTGTCGTTGCCCACTCCGGTGCCCTGCGGATTCTTCCACCCCAGACCCATCTGCTCGAGCGGTGAGGCCTCGGGCTCGGGGCCCAGCAGGTCGGCGTCACCGTTGCCGTGGGTCTTGCCGAAGGTGTGCCCACCGACGATCAGGGCGGCGGTCTCCACGTCGTTCATCGCCATCCGGCCGAACGTCTCCCGGATGTCGGCCGCGGCCGCGAGATAATCCGGGTTTCCTTCGGGGCCTTCGGGATTGACGTAGATCAGACCCATGGTGGTGGCGCCCAACGGGTTCTCGAGATCCCGCTTGCCGTCCTGATAGCGCAGGTTGGTGCCCAGCCACACCGACTCGGCGCCCCAGTACACCTCCTCGGCCTCCCACTCGTCGGGCCGCCCGAAGGCGAAGCCCTTGGTGTGAAAGCCCATGTCCTCCAACGCGACATTGCCGGCGAGGACGAGCAGATCCGACCACGACAGGGCCTTGCCGTACTTCTTCTTGACCGGCCACAACAGGCGTCGGGCCTTGTCCAGGCTGACATTGTCCGGCCAACTGTTCAGCGGAGCGAAACGCTGCATGCCGGTGCCGGCACCACCGCGGCCGTCCTCGACGCGGTAGGTGCCCGCGGCATGCCACGACATGCGGACGAAGAACGGTCCGTAGTGCCCGAAGTCGGCGGGCCACCACGACTTCGAGTCAGTCATCACGGCCTTGACATCGGCGACGAGGCCGTCGACATCGAGGCCGGCGAGCGCCGCGTCGTAGTCGAAATCGGGTTCGCGCGGCCGGATGACATCCGGATTATGGGCCAGGACACGGAGATTCAGTTTCTCCGGCCACCACTGGTCGTTGCCGCCGCCCTCCACGGGCGGCCGGATGTGCATCGGACAGCCTGCAGGCTCTCCGGCATCGGTGTTCGCCTCTCCGATCGGGGGGGAGGCGATGTTCTCGTCAGACACGACATTCCTTTCGGTGTGGGGTGATCCGGGCTGTGATCACGGTCGTGACCCGGGGCTGGAAGAGGCTGCGCATTCGGGGCACAACCCCCAGTAGATGACCTCGGCCTCGTCGAGAACGAAACCATTGTCGTCGGACGGCGTCAGACATGGACGTTCGCCGACCGCGCAATCCACATCGCCGATGGTGCCGCAGGAACGGCACACCGTGTGATGGTGATTGTCACCGACGCGCGCCTCGTATCGAGCCACATGACCTGATGGCTGGATACGGCGGACGAGCCCGACGTCGGTGAGTGCGGCGAGGATGTCGTACACAGCCTGCCGTGAGACGTCCGGCAGGTCCGCGCGTGCGGCCTGGAAGATCGACTCGGTGTCGGCATGCGGTCGTGCATGGACAGCCTCGAGTACCGCCACCCGGGGGCGGGTGACGCGGAGTTCGGCGGAACGCAACATGCCCGCGAAGTCCGACGGTGAGGTCACGGCGATCAGTATGCGCGCCTTTCTGGAATGATTCAGGACTTTCGCAAACTGAGACGACGTCCTGCCCGCGCAGATGTCCGACGCGCCGCATGCCAAGCTGGAACGATGCGCGCGACGTCGGACGAGGTGATCTCGGAGTCGCTGGCGTGGCGATCGTCGTGGCATCCGCAGGGGTCGCAGCACCATCGCGACGGCCCCTTCGAGTTCTACGTCCTCGAAGGTGAGGCGACGCTGCTGCACTATCACGGCGGCGACACCGATCCCGTGCGCGTCCTCGACTCCGCGGCAGCGGTGATGGCGCGGCGCGGCGCCTCGTCGGCACGCATCACGGTGGGCGTGGGAACCTTCGCCGGCCTCGACGAGGACACTCTGCGGCGCCGCGGCGCACGCACCGTGGCCGTCGTCGACATCGTCGCGCTTACGCTCGGCGACGGTGCCGATGCCGCGATCGTGGTGCCGGAGCGCATCACCGTGCGCCGCGTGATGACGCCGGACGATGTCACCGAGTTCGCCGACGTGTCCGAGCGCGCCTGGGGCTTCCCACCACACATTCTCGCCGAGCCGGATTTCCGCATCGACGACCCGCACATCCGGCTCTTCACCGCCTCGGAGCGCGGGACTGCCGTCGGGACCGGCGGCTACCAGTTGTGCGGCGACGTCGCCCGGTTCTGGGGTGCGGCGATCCTGCCCGAGCATCGAGGCCGCGGCGCATACCGGGCGCTGATCGCCGCGCGCCTCCGCGATGCCCACGATGTGGGCGCCCGACTCGCGCTGGTCCACGCGGAGCAGACGTCCTCGCCGATTCTGCAGCGGCTGGGATTCGTCAAATACGGCGAACGGCGGCTGACGTGGCTTCCGCTCCCGTGACCCACACGGAACACTCAGGCCACCGCAAGCAAGATGCCCACCCCGATGAACAGGGTGCCGAAGAAGATGTTGAGGCGGCGCTGACCACGTTCGCTGCGCGTGGCCCGGGCGAAACCACGGCCGACGAGGGCGAAGAACAACCACATCACGACGATGTCCACGACGACGATCGTGATGCCGATGATCAGGTACTGCAGCAGAAATCCGGTCTCCGGTCGGACGAATCCGGGGATGAACGCCAGGAAGAACACGATGGCCTTAGGATTGAGCAGATTGACCCACAACCCCTGAACGAACATCGCCCACGCCGTCTGGGTGCGGGTGCCGGCGGTGGGATCGGCGGTGGCCACCGGTCGCTGAAGAATCTGTCGTACACCGAGATACACCAGATAGGCGGCGCCGGTGTAGCGGATCACCTCGAACGCGGTCGGGGAGCGGGCGATGATCACACCGAGGCCGGCGGCCACGATCGCGAGTTGGATGATCAGGGCCGCCTGCTGACCGAGGACTCCCCAGATCGCACGCCGATGGCCGACCGCGATGGCGTTCGACATCGTGTTCACCGCGCCCGCTCCCGGCGTGAAACTGATGAGAAGGCAGGCGAGCAGCAACGTCACCCAGGTGGACCACGACACGTCGCGTCAGAGTAGCCGCCCGATCCGGGCACGGTGTGCGCCGGGCATGGTGTGATCGAGTCATGACCGACGCCCCCGCCGATCTCGATGAGATCGCCGACGAACTGTACGGGCTCACACCGGCGGACTTCACCGCGCGGCGTAACGTGTATGCGAAAGGGGCACGGCAGCGCGGCGATCGGGACCTCGCGGCCACCATCACCGCGCTGCGGCGCCCCACACAGTCCGCCTGGATCCTCAACCAGTGGATTCGACGCCACCCGGACGGCATCGACGCGATCGTCGAACTCGGCACCGCACTGCGTGAGGCGCAACGACGCGGTGCCCTCGGGCGGCTGCGCGACCTCGCCGACCGACGGCGGCACGTCATCGTCGATGCGGCCGCCGGCATCGGCGAGGTGGCCGCCGACCTCGGTGCCCGGATGTCGCCGGCGACCGAACGGGAGATCACCCAGACCCTGCGGGCGGCGATCGCCGACGAGGCCACCGCGCGCCTACTCGGCCGCGGCCGGCTGGTGGTCGCCGCCGAATACAGCGGATTCGGTCCGGCCGGCATCGTCGCCGTGCCCGATGCGCCCACCGAGGACCCGGCGGACCAGGCGAATGCCGGCGCGGACGATGCCACCGAAGCGGCCGAAATCGAGACGCGACGTCGCCACGCCGAAGCCGAACTGCGACGTGCCGAATCCCGCCGCGACGACGCGCAGCAGGCGGTGAGCGATGCGGCGGAATCGGTTTCGGCCGCCGCCGCCGAGGTGGGCACGCTGACCGACGAAACCGACCGGCTCCGAGCCGAACTCGCACGCGCCGAGCAGGAGTTGGGCTTCGCCAGGCGACGGCACTCCACCGCCGACGACGCGGCCACGGCCGCGGCCGGCGAACTCCGTTCTGCCGAGCGGGCCGTCGCCGCCGCACGCGAGGTGCTCGACCGCCTGCCCGAAGCCTGACAAGCCCGGGCGTTAATTCCGTTGCGCCACCACGTTGTGGCCTTCTACAGTCTGTATTTCGTGGCATGGCACATAAGCCGGGGCAACCCGGTGAAAGGCGGGTGACATCCGTCGCCGGGGAGAGATTTCCGGTACCCCATGCACTCCGAGTCGGAACCTTCACCTCCGGGTGGAGGCACACCCGAAGCGAATCCGACGGCCGCAGGGTCGGGAGAGCCAATCGGTGACCCATCGTCACGCCAGGACGATGTCGGTGGCAACGGTGTGTGCGACAGAGGAAGGGACATCGGTCCGAGATCGTCAGTCGAGGGCGTGTCCCATGACCGTGAACACGGGGCGTGGCGGCTTCGTTGCAGCGGAAGAGATCTGATAGGCCCGACAGCCGAAGGATCGAGGGTGTGCGGTATTCCGTCCTCCAAAGGGACGGAGCCGCAGGGAAAGCGCATCCTCCGTCGAGAAATGCAGTAGCTCAATTGGACAGAGCAGTTGGTTGCAGACCGACAGGTTATCGGTTCGAATCCGATATGCGATACCCAGCGAAAGCCTTTCCCCGGCGACATGTGACAGTGTCCTAATCCCTGACCCGGCAACGGGAATCGGGGCATCGCACGGCCCGCAAGGCCGGACGGTGTTCATGCGTGAGTAGTGGTAGCGAGGGACCGGCCAGTCCCGTCGTGACACCAAAGCGGTGGAGAAGCGGTCGCCGATACGCGTGGTGCCACGAACGGCACTGGACACGGTGGGTACCGTCGAGAGGCGGTGGACACGCGAAAAACCCCTCCCACAGGGGGAATACAACTCGCCAGAGCCCACCGAGAGTCGGGAGCACGTCTCACTCCCGGCACTCACACTCTCCCCGGCGCGTCACCAGGTGCCGATGACCCCGGCCAGGATCTCGCACTGCCGACCGAGGAATTCGCGGGACACCCGGAGTTTCGGTGCGACGATGTCGAATCCGTGGAAGGCGCCGGGCACGGTGTCGAACGTGACGGGAACACCGGCGTCGGACAGGCGGCGCGCGTAGGCGAGATCCTCGTCGTGGAACAGGTCGCGGGTGCCGACGCCGATCCACGTCGGTGGTAGACCGTGCAGGTCGTCGCGACGGGCCGGGGCGACGAGAACCGGGTCGGCGCCGCCGAGGTAGGCCGCCCACGCCACGCGATTGGAGCGCGGACTCCACACACGCAGCCGGGCGGGATCGCCGGCCGGGTCCTCGGTGGTGCGGTCGTCGATCATCGGGTAGACCAACAGCTGAAAGCGTGGTGCGAAGTCGCCGACGTCGCGGCACCGCAGGGCCAGTGCCGCGGCCAGTCCGCCGCCCGCGCTCGCACCGCCCAGGATGATGCGGTCGGCGTCGACGTCGGATTGTCGCGCAAGCCATTCCAGTGCGAGGTGGCAATCCTGCAGCGGTACCGGATACGGATGTCCGGGCGCCAAACGGTACTCGACCGCGGCCACGACGATGCCGAGGCGCCGAGCGAACTCACTGCACCGCTGGTCGTCCCCGGCCGCCGAACCGATCACATACCCACCACCGTGCATCCACAGCATCGCGCCACCGGACGACGCCGTGGTGACATCGTCGTCGGCGGGACGATGAACACGGACGGCGACGCCGTCGCCGAGATCGTGAACGTCCACACCCGCGGGCCGGCGGCCGGCGAGTCGGCGACTCAACGCCTTCAAGGGGCGGATCGTGGCGCCCGTGACGATCGTTCGAGGAAGCAGTCGGGCGGCGAGTCTCAGGTCGGGATGGACGGGATCGTCGGTGGGTGATCCCGGAGCGTCGTCGTACATCGGCTACCGCGCACCGTATCGCGCGTCGACGATGCCGAGCCGGACGACCTCACGCAACCAGTCCGGGAATTCGGAGAGCAGTTGCTCGTACAGTTCGGCGTCACTCATCCTGTCGACATCGTCGATGGCGAAGAATCCGGCGTTGTCCACGACCCGGCCGGTGAGAGTGTCGAGTTCGGTCAGGATTCCGAAACGGTTGCGGCCCAGACCGATGAACTGCCAGAACACCGGCAGGCGGGCGGCGTCGTGAATGAGCGACCGGATCTTGGGAACCTTCGAATGGAATCCGCCGTCGGTGAAGAACAGCACCAACACGGGCTGACGATCGGTGACGTCACCGAGGAGTGCGTTCATGATCGGCAGCTCTTCGTTGACGCCACCGATCTGGCGGTCGTAGTCGATCTCCGGACCCAGCGGGGGTCCGTGCCGGCCGGTCAGGTGTACGTAGGTGTCCATCCAGCGGTCGGCGTCGGCGACGGTGACGTCGGGGAGTTGCGCGTACCCGCTGCCGTAGAGGTAGGCCTCCAAGTTGCCGTCGCTGTCGAGTTGGGTGGCCACCGGGATCATGCGCTCCACCACCCGGTGGACGGTGCGCTGCTTGTAGAGTTTGCGCATCGACATCGTCTTGTCGATCACCAGGATCACCCGCGCGGTGGCGCCGGCGGCACCCTTGGTGAGAAGGACCTTGTGCACCTGCTCTTTTCGCAGGTTCAGTGTCTGACGTTTCTCCAGGGACAGCTTCTCTTCGCCCTTGACCATGCGAATGGCCGGTGCGGCCGGAACGCCCGGGTTTGCGGGCGCCGCAGGTGGTGTCGCAGTCGGTTCGTCATCGACGTCGACGCCGTGCTCGCGGACGAGCGCGGCGAATCCGCCCTCCCAGCCGGCCGATTCGCTGCGGACCTTCCAGCCGGCGCCACGTCGGTACACCTCGACGAGGACGGCGGCCCGCTCGACGGTCAGTCCCTGCGCCGGGGCGCTGATGGTGTCGGCGCCGTCGGTGATCGTGGTGGTGATCGACGAGGCACCCAGCGTCGCCGGAGCGTCGATCGACAGACCGATGGCGATGCGATCCACCTCGGGAGGCAACGCCGCCAGGTCGATAGCGAGGGTCGACGGTCCGGTGAGAATCACCCCGCCCTCCGGACTCCGCGGATTGTTGAAGAACACGAAATCGGCGTCGGTGCGCACGCGTCGGTCGGTTGCGAGCAGAAACGCGACGATGTCGACCGGCGCTCCGCTGACCGCGATGGTCAGCGATGGCGATGACACAGTGGTGTTCTCTCCGCGCCCGAGTGAGCGAGCAGCCATGGTGCGGCATCCTCCGAATTGTCCGTTTTCGATGTCCCTCGAGAACCCTACGTGGTGCCGCCGACAGTATCGGGCGCAGCGTCTCGAAATGCACGAACGGACGACAGAGTTGGCCATGGACATGGCTGACTCCGAATTCGACCCCCGAACGCTTATCGCCGAAACCCGGCTGGCGATTCTCGCCACCATCAAATCCAACGGAATGCCGCAATTGTCGCCGGTGACGGCCGTCTTCGACGCCGACGCCGACATCATCCAGGTGTCGATGACCGAGGGACGCGCCAAGACCGCGAATCTGCGTCGCGATCCCCGGGCGGCGATCGAATTCACTGGCCCCGACGGGTACACCTGGGCGACCGCCGAGGGAACGGTCACCTTGACCGGACCGGGCACCGACCCCGACGGACCGGAGGTCGACGCACTCGTCGACTACTATCGGCTCGGCGCGGGCGAGCATCCCGACTGGGCGGAGTACCGCAGCGTGATGGTGTCGGACCGCCGGGTGCTGATGACCTTGCACATCACTCGCGTCTACGGCGCCAAACTGCGCTGATCCGGCGTCGGAGGCGCGCGCCGGCACGCGAGGGGAGTGGTGAGTCGGCGTGGTCGACCGGATGGAACGCCATCAGGTGCCGCTGTATCTGGTGGCGATCGCGGTGGGGATGATCGTCGGACTCGGAGTTCCCGACGCCGGGCCCACTCTCGAACTTTTGATCAGCCCCGCACTCGCCGCGCTGCTCTACGTCACCTTTCTCCAGGTGCCGGCGCGGGCACTGCTCACCGCGCTGCGCGACGGCCGATTTCTGCTCGCCGTGGTGGTGATCAACTTCGTGGTGGTCCCGGTGGTGGTCGCGGCGATGTACCACTTCCTGCCGGTCGATCAGGCCATCCGGGTCGGTGTGCTGCTGGTCCTGCTGTGTCCGTGTGTCGACTACGTCATCGTGTTCAGCGGACTGGCCGGCGGTGACGGTCGCCGGTTGCTGTCGGCCACGCCGCTGCTGCTCCTGCTGCAGATGGTGATGCTGCCGGTGTTCCTGTGGGCGTTCATGGGCGCCGACCTTGCCGATGTGGTTGACGCGCAACCGTTTCTGATGGCCTTTCTCACCCTCATCGTGATCCCGCTCGCCGCGGCGTGGCTCACTCAGTGGTGGGCGTCGGCGCATCGGTCCGGTCGGCGATTCTCCTCGGGGGCATCGGCATTGATGGTGCCGCTGATGATGGTGGTCCTCGCGGTCGTGGTCGCCTGCCAGATTCCGGCGGTGCGCGACGGTCTCGGTGCGGTGGCCGAAGTGATCCCGTTCTACGTCGCCTTCATCGTCGTGATGACACTCGTCGGTGTGGGTGTCGGCAAGTGGTTCGGGTTCGGCGTGCCGGCTCGGCGCGCCGTGGTGTTCACCGGCGTGACCCGCAATTCGCTTGTGGTGCTTCCGTTGGCGCTCGCGCTGCCGGCCGGGCTGGAGTCCGCGGCGGTCGTGGTGGTCGCCCAGACGCTGGTCGAGGTGATCGGGATGGTGGTGCTGGTACGCGTGGTTCCCCGACTGGTGCCGGCGCCGCAGCCTTCCGCCTGACCGCGGAACCGTTCGCCGCGGGGCTCAGTCGACGACGAATCGTCCGCCGGGGCGAGTGCCGACGCCCCCTTCGCGTTGCCGCCGGATGACATATCGGCCCGGTGCGATACCGCTCGCCCCGTGTTCGGGGTGGATCAGATAGGCCGTTGTGCGAGTGTCGAGGACGCCGAGCGTGAGGAATTCGGAATCGTGGTGACCGGTGGTCCATTCGCATCGGTCGTCGTCGGCGATCAGGGTGTGCGGATTCCCGCCGGAACCGCTGCGCAGCACTTCGATCCCGGCCTGCGGAACCGTCGTCCACCGTGCCCTGAGGTGGACGATGACGACGTCGGCGACGACGTCGAATGGGATGACGATCAGGTCGCCCTGGGCCTGCATCCCGGCGGTCACCGGGATGGCGATGTAGCGGTCGAGATGATCGAGGACGTCAAGTCCGGATCGCGCGGTGAGTTGGGTCAGCGTGGGTGTGGTCATGAGGTCACCTGTGTGTGGTCGGGAGTGGTTGGGGGAGTGACGGATCAGGGGTCGGTCAGGTGCGCCGGGTGAGCTGTGAATAGGTCTCGGCGCTGAGGCCGTAGGTCCATCCGGCGGCGGCGAGGCCTGTCGGCAACCATTGCGGCACGGTGAGTCCGTAGCAGCGACGAGTGCCATCGCGTTCCACAGAACCGTTGGTCGCCAGCAATATTCGATCACGACGTCTCCATTCCGGCGGTGGTGCGTACAGGCGGAGGGGATGGCCCGCGTTGCCCGGGTCATCGGTCTCGTCGACCAGTGACAGTCGGGCCGACGCCACGTAGGTGTCCCAGCCGATGCGTTCGATGGCGCACCGTCGGATCTCGATGTTGCGTTCGGCCGCGATGCGTTCGGGCGACGGATCGTCGAGAACCCAGTGCGGCACGGTCGTCCCGTGGATCGCGAAAACACTTTGCCCGTCGGCGAATTCGACAGCCTGTGAAGAATTGGCATGGAGACGGCGTTCGTCGTGAACGGCGCCCGGGGTCGGTTCGGTACGCAGCCCGGTCGGCCGCTCGGACATCACGCACACGCCGTCGAGCGGCCACCACCAGCCTGTGGACTCGGCGATCCGAATCTGCAGGTCCAGCACGTGAAGTTCACGGCGGGTGAATCCGATCAGTCCGAGCGCACGATAGACGTCATGACACGCCAGACGATGCGCCTCGTGCTGTCCGTACCACGTGACGACGTTGGGTTGTGCGGGCACGAGGGTGCGGATCGCCGGTGCGATCGAATCGAAGATCGTCGTGCGCAGTGCGTCGTGCAGGGCGGCGCGGATCACGTCGTCGACACCGATACCTTCCCGGATGGCCATATCGATCGACAGGAACCTGGCCTGTGGCGCCCGGCGATAGGGGTACGGTTCGGTATTCATCCGCAGGCGGATGCGCTGGTCGATCCGTGATCGCGTCCCGGTGATCAGCGAGGCGATGTCCCGCGATGCGTGATCTGTTGCACCACTGACGATCCCGGCCCCAGATTCCGGGGAGTCGGTCCAGGTGAAGTGCGGTCGGGGGCGGTTGCAGAGGTGATACAGCTCGGCGACTGTGTCTTCGGCGGCCGACCGATCCGAGGGCTCGGTGGACATCCCGATACGGAGCCACCGGTTGCGGGCGCACACGACCGCGTGTGATTGATCGGTCAGAAGGGAATCGGCGAGCGAACCTCGGGAAATCGTGGTTCCCCGAGTGGTACCGCGCCTCATGCGATGGAGGCGGAGTACGCCTTTCCGTGAGTCATGGTGACCAAGGATGGCAGGAATCCTTCACGGCCGCAAGGGGCATTCGGCACCAGTGACATTGCCGACCGCGCGATCTAGAGTCGCAGGCATGAGCGAGCGCACCTGGGATTTCACCGCCGACGATGGTTCGGTGACCGCGCACACCGGCGTCACCGGTCCCGCGGCGCGGACCGGACATCGCCTGACGATCGAGTGGGAGAAGTGGTCGGCGACGGCGATCCTGGACGACGACGAACCGGTGAGTCTGGCGGCACATATCGAGGTGGACTCACTTCAGGTGCGTTCGGGTGAAGGCGGCGTGACCCCGCTGAGCGGTCCGGAGAAGCTGGTTGCCCGCGCCAATGCACTGAAGTCGTTGAAGGCCAACAAGAATCCGGCGATCTCCTATCGATCCGCCTCGATTGCGAAGACCGACAACGGGTATCGCATCGACGGAGCACTCACCATCCTCGGCCGGGACAGGTCACATCCACTGGAGGTGACGGTGACCGAGTCCGCCGAGGGCTGGGAGTTCGGTATCGACACCACGATCACCCAAACCGACTTCGGGGTGAAGCCCTACGCACTGATGATGGGTGCGCTCAAGGTCGCCGACGACGTCCGGGTGGTCGTCGTCGCGCGGCACGCGACCGGGCTCTGAGCGCAGGCCGCGGGTTGGTTGTCGGCAGTCTCCAGCGTTCCGCGGAACGCTGGCGCCCCGGTGGTCAGGCGGCGTGGGCGAGTTCGGTGGTGCGTTGTTCTCGTTGGCGGTGGTCCCAGATGGCGTAGAGGACTTCGGTGGTGTAGCCGAGGTCGAGTTTGCCGGGGTTGATGGGTACGACGGCGTCGTGGGGTATGGGTGCGGGGGTCCAGCCGTTGGGTGTGTGTTGTGTTGGGGCGGTGAGTATTTCGGTGCCGTCGGTGCGGTGGAAGGTGAAGTGTTGCAGGGCGTGGGTGGTGATGGAGAATGCTCCGTGGTGCAGCGCGCGGTGGTGGGTGGAGCAGAGCAGGATGAGGTTGTCGGGGTGGGTGTCGCCGCCGCGGGACCACCAGGTGACGTGGTGGGTGTGGAGGTGGCGGGTGCGTCCGCAGCCGGGGTAGCGGCAGGTGTGGTCGCGGTCGAGGATGATGCGCATCATCGCGGCATTGGGTGAGCGGCGTTTGCGGCCCCAGAGGGCGACGACGCCGCGTCGG